>JALOPA010000420.1 GCA_025454125.1 Thermodesulfobacteriota bacterium | reverse complement strand
TTTCGCGCGGTTTCCCGGGGTGGACACGCTTCTGAGTCCTGAGATGAAATCGACGGGCGAGGTGATGGGGATTGACGAGAACTTCGGACTGGCCTTTGCGAAATCCCAGCTTGCCGCAGGACAGAAACTTCCTCTTGCAGGCACGGTGCTGATCAGCGTGAAGGACGAGGACAAGGCGGCCATCGTGGACACGGTGACGCTGTTTTCGGTCATGGGGTTCAGGGTTGTGGCCACCCGAGGGACCTCGGCATTTCTCAAGCGCTACGGGATAAAGAACCAGGAAGTGCGTAAAGTCGGAGAGGGAAGACCCAACATCGTGGACATGGTCAAGAACAGGGAGATCCACCTGGTGATCAACACCACGAGGGGCAAGCGGGCGGTTTCGGAATCCTCCTCGATCCGCCGGACAGCCCTCAACTTCGACATCCCCTACACGACGACGGTCGCAGGAGCCAAGGCAACGGCCCTGGCCATCAAATGTATGATCGAAGGACAGATCGGGGTTAAGACGATTCAGGAATACCATGGAAGAAGTTGAAAATCCGAAATCCGAAGCACGAAGCATGAAACAATATCCAATGCCCCAAATTCAAATGACAAAAACTTTAAGCCCTTGGCTTTGCCTTTGGAACATTGGAACATTTGCATTTTGAATTTGTTTCGGATTTCGTGCTTAGGATTTTGAGTTTTGCGGGTTCCTGCGACGAGGAAAAAGCTAATGGCTGCTGAAGACAACTTGAAAGGAATCGTTTTGCCGGATCGTCCTCGCGAAGAGTGCGGCATCTTTGCAATCTACGGTCACGAAGAGGCGGCCAAGCTCACCTACTTCGGCCTTTACGCCCTCCAGCACAGGGGGCAGGAAAGCGCCGGCATTGTCGCTTCCGACGGCAGGCACGTGGTCGAGCACAAGGCCATGGGCCTGGTGCCTGACCTCTTTCGCGAAGAGAACCTCTCAAAACTGAAAGGGCACATGGCTCTGGGTCACGTGCGTTACTCCACCACCGGGTCCTCCCTGCTGATGAATGCCCAGCCCCTGAAAATCCACCACCTGGGCAAAACCCTGGCCATCGCCCACAATGGAAATCTCGTGAATGCCCGCCAGATCCGCAGCCAAATGGAAGATGAGGGCTCCATCTTTCAAACCACCACGGATAGCGAGGTGGTGCTTCATCTGATCGCGAAGGCCATGAAGAAAGGGTTGGAGCGAGCCATGCTCGAGACCATGAGCCAGGTCAAAGGCGCTTACTCCATGGTGATCATGACCGAGGATTCTCTTCTGGCCTTCAGAGACCCTCACGGGTTCAGGCCCCTTTGCCTGGGCCGGCTCAACTCCGGTTATGTGCTCACCTCGGAGACCTGTGCTTTGGACCTGGTGGAGGCCGAATATCTCAGGGAGGTGGAACCCGGCGAGATCCTGATCATCAACGCCCAGGGCGTCCAGAGCATCCGTTGCGAGAAGGCCGGCCGCAAGGCCCAGTGCATTTTTGAGCTCATCTACTTTTCAAGGCCTGACAGCACGGTCTTCGGCCAGAACGTCTACCTCTTTCGCAAGAGGCAGGGGGAACTCCTGGCAGAGGAATTCCCTGTGAAGGCGGACCTGGTCATGCCCTTTCCGGATTCAGGGAACTATGCGGCCATCGGTTATGCTCACGCCTCAGGAATCCCTCTGGAGATGGGGGTCATCCGGAATCACTACGTGGGGAGAACTTTCATCCAGCCCTCCCAGAGCATGAGGGATTTCGGGGTCAAGGTGAAGCTCAACCCTGTGAAGGATCTCTTGAAGGACCGTCGCGTGGTGATCATCGAGGATTCCATCATCCGGGGAACCACGGCAAAAACCAGGATCAAGACTCTGAGAAGCATTGGGGCCAGGGAGATCCATCTCCTGGTGAGCTGTCCACCCCACCGTTTTCCGTGTTTTTACGGGATTGATTTTTCGACCAGAGGGGAATTGATCGCTGCCACAAAGACGGTGGAGGAGATCCGGGACTACATTGGCCTGGACAGCCTCGGCTACCTCAGCATGGCCAACCTGGTGAAATCGACGCACATCCCCAAAGAGGATCTCTGCTTTGCCTGTTTTGACGGGAAGTACCCTGTCTCCATCGATGAGACTTTCAGCAAGTTCTGTCTGGAAGAGTAAGGAAGAAGGTGCACGGCGCAAGGTGCACGGTGCAAGGAAGAAGGGGCACGGAAGAAAGTGCACGGTTCAGGGTACAAGGTCCACGGCCCAAAGCCAGCCTCTGTGCAACGCCCGGTCGGACATGTCGTCAAATAGCATTTGCTAATTCTGCTACATTTTTGTAGTCTCCCATTGTCTGCGTTTGCGCTTCCTGGAAGAATAAAGTCAGATCGTCACTCCCGCGCAGGCGGGAGTCCAGAAAATCGTAGCCATACTGGATTCCCGCCTGCGCGGGAATGACGTAACAGAAGGCAAAAGCCATTTCATCAATGGCTTGTTAGACGTTCCCCTAGGGGTCACCTGTGCGATGAAGCCTGCCCTTTCCAATGCCGAGCCTGAGAAAATCTCGTGCCTTTACGAGATCACCACGACCATCCACCTGACCATGGATCTCAGGAAGGCTCTCTACAAGGTCCTGGACCTGCTGTCTCAACACCTCGGCATGAACCGGAGCTCCATCACGATCCTGAACCCCGAGAGCTCCGAAATCCACATCGAATTGGCCTATGGCATATCCGCGGCCGCCAGGATCAAAGGCCGATACAGACTTGGGGAAGGGATCACAGGCCGGGTGATCGAGTCCGGCAAACCCATCGCGGTGCCGGACATCACGGCAGAACCCCTGTTCCTGAGCCGGACCGGGGCCCGCGCCAAGCCTGAAAAAGGGCAGATCTCCTTTATCTGCGTGCCGATCAAGGAAGGAACCCGGGTGATCGGCGCTCTGAGTGTAGACCTCGCTCTCCATGAGCCCAAACCTCTTGACGAAGATGTGCGCTTCCTCACGATCATCAGCAGCCTCATCGCCCAAAAGGTCGCGCTTCTCGACAAGATCGAGAGGGAAAAGGAGCAACTGAGCGAAGAGAACCTCAGGCTCAGGAAGGAACTGAGCAAGAAGTACTCCTTCAGCAACATCATCGGGAACAGCCGGAAGATGCAGGAGGTGTTCTACCTCATCACTCAAGTGGCAAAGAGCAATGCCAATGTCCTGCTCCTGGGGGAGAGCGGCACAGGAAAAGAACTGGTGGCAAACGCCATCCACTACAACAGCCTGAGGGCCGACAAGCCTTTCATCAAGGTCAACTGCGCAGCGCTCCCTGCGAATCTCGTGGAGGCGGAGCTCTTCGGGTATGAGAAGGGAGCCTTCACAGGGGCCAACAGGCAGAAGGAGGGGAAGTTCGAACTGGCCAATGGGGGAACCATCTTTCTCGACGAGATCGGATCGCTGGCGCTTGAAAGCCAAGGCAAGCTGCTGAGGGTTCTTCAGGAAAGGGAGATGGAGAGACTCGGGGCCACGAAGACCGTCAAGGTCAATGTCCGCCTCATTGCGGCGACCAACAAAGACCTTGCGACTGCGGTTGAGCAGGGCGCCTTTCGAGAAGACCTTTTCTACCGCTTGAACGTATACCCGATTTACCTGCCGCCCCTGAGGGAGAGGGAAGCGGACATCCTCATGCTCACCGACTACTTTCTTGAGAAGTATGCCACGGAATACCACAAGGACATCAAGCGAATCTCGACGCCCGCCATCGACGCTCTGGTCCAGTACCACTGGCCGGGCAATGTGAGGGAACTCGAGAACTGCATGGAGCGGTAGGTCCTCCTCTGTGACGATCAAGTGATCCACGCCTATCATCTGCCGCCGTCCCTCGCGACCGCCGAGC
>JALOPA010000419.1 GCA_025454125.1 Thermodesulfobacteriota bacterium | reverse complement strand
CGGCCCGGTGAGTTCATCCACCGCCTCGATGGTCAACCCGAGATCCATCATGGTGCGCACGACGGAGAGCATGCTGTAAATGCCGATGCGGTTGGCCACAAAATTGGGAGTGTCTTTCGCATAGACAATGCCCTTGCCCACGATCTTCTCGCAGACGTCGACCAGAGCGGGAACGACTTCCGGAAGGGTGTCCGGCCCCGGAACGATCTCGAGGAGCTTCATGTATCGCGGAGGGTTGAAGAAGTGGGTGATGGCGAAGTGCTTTCGGAAATTCTGTGTTGGAGGTGATGAGGGTCCCTGGGGTCAAAACGGATTCGATCTTCTCAAAGACGATCTTCTTGATGTCCAGCCTCTCCACCACGACCTCGATGATCCACTGCACCTCCTGGAGGCGCTTGAGATCGTCTTCCATGTTGCCGATCGTGATGAGCTTGGAGTTCTCAGGCACATAGAAGGAGGCAGGTTTGGATTTCAGCGCGCCCTGCACACCGTTTGCAGCGAGTTTGTTCCTGAACTCTTTGCTCTCCGGGGTGAGCCCTTTCTTTTTGTCGTCGTCGGAAAGCTGCGGAAGAACAATGTCGAGGAGAAGGGTCTCCAGGCCGACGTTGGCTAGCTGGGCCGCGATGGTTGCACCCATGACCCCTGCGCCAATCACTCCGACCTTCTTGATCTTCTTGTTCATGAGGGTCCTCCTTGGGATTTGGTCGTTGTGTTGATCCGTTACTCTAGGAAAGAAAATCTTTAGCTCGCTGATATCTGTAGGAAAATCGTTATTAACTGAATGAATAATCATTCATTTCGAAAAAAGTAACATAGAAAAACTGGCGTGTCAAACATTTTCGGTAAAGAGGCTTGTGGCAGGTTGCAAGTTGCAGTTGGCAGGCTGGAGGTTGCAGGTTGAAAAAGCCCGGCAAGGCCGAACGCGGCAAACGTTGGAGGACGGAATAACGTTCTACTCCAATGCGCTTGGCTACCGAACCAGGCGTTGTTCTTAGAAGACGAGGGGGTATTTTCGCCTTTCGGTAGCCCCGCCCAAATGACTGGCGGGAAAGTCCCGGAAGGCGAAAAATAAACTCTCCTCCGTGGCCTCCATGCCTCTGTGGTGAGTCGTCAAGCGCCTTGGACCGTTCCTATGCCATTGACCCCCCGTCCACGTCGAGCACTTGTCCGGTGATGAAATCAGAAAGGCTCGATGACAGGAACAGGACCGCGGCTACGACGTCATCGGGTTCGGCAATGCGGCCTGCGGGGATAGTTTTCAGAATTTCCTGGAGGATGCTCTCATTGCTCCAGAAGGGCTGGCTGAACTGAGTTCTCACCACGCAGGGCGCCACCGCGTTCACCTGGATGTGATCGGAAGCCAGTTCCACGGCCAGAACCTTGGTCAGCATTTCCAGACCTGCTTTGGCAACGCAGTAGATGCCCATGCCTCTTGCCGCTTTCCTGGCGGCGATGGAGGAGATGTTGATGATCTTTCCTGCTCTGGCCTTTTTCATGAGCTTGCAAGCCATGGAGCTGGCCAGGAAAGCACTCTTAAGGTTTGTCTCCATGAGCTTGTCCCATAGCCCCTCGTCCGCTTCAGCCACTGAGGGAGTCAGAAGGTTGGTGCCGACATTGTTGACCAGAATATCGAGCTTTCCGAATTTGCTTTCAATCGCTTGGAAAAGGGAGGCTGCCTGGTCAGACTTTCCCATATTGGCCGTCTGGGCCAGCACCTCAGCGCCCTTGGCCTTGATCTCTGCCACGGCCTTGTCCAGGTTCTCCTGCTTTCTTCCGCAGATCGCAATCTTCGCGCCCTTCTCTGCCATGGCCAGAGCAATCGCCTTTCCCAGCCCCCGGCTCCCCCCTGTCACCAGAGCGACCTTACCCGACAGATCTATATTCCAGTTCCCCATGGCAAACTCCTTCCCAGTACAATTTTTTCTGTCATTCCGGCGGACCCCGGATCAGGTCCGGGGCAGTCGCCGGAATCCAGTTCATTGTAATTCACTCAATTTGCCGGGACCCCGCGCCCTGCCTTCCCCTCCACTCGTGGGAGGGGTTAGGGGAGGGGGATCAAGAGATCGGTTTATCACCGACATCTCAAACTTGTGGCAGTCTAATATCCATCTCCCAGCATAGTCAAGGAGAGGATTTCTTATGAGGATTTCCATTCGGTTTCAAGCGCAAAAGCATCTGTAGTCATGGCAAGGGGAAGATTAGAAAGGTGCTGAAAGGAGGCACCAAAGTCTTATCTCCTGACTATATAAAATTCCTAACGAGGACTCCTCTGATCGTTGCCTTGGGAATGAGACTGTTTGTCCTTCTGAAAAGGACAAATGGAGGAAGATTCGTCCTTATGGCAGGGACAAAAAGATCGATCTGGGATAAAGGCGAAAAGAGGAGCAGAAGTGTTGACATGTATATACAAATGGACTAGTTTGTATTTACACGGTAGGAGGCGAAGCCATGGCAACTGCAATGACATCCATCAGACTGGACATTCGTCTGGCCGACGAGGCTGCAAAGGTGTTGGGGGCAAAAAGCAGGACCGAAGCGGTACATGCTGCACTCAGGGAGATTGTGGCGCTGAAGAAATTCAAGACCTTGATGACAAAACACGCAGGCAAATTGAAATTCGAGGCACTGGGTGAGTAGCTTCGTTGTCTTTGACACCTCCATTTTCATAGGCCACCTGCGCACAGGCCAGCACCAGGCACGGATAGAGTCCGTTAGCGGCCTGATAAGAACATCATCAGTGGTGTTGTCCGAATTGTGGCGTGGGGCGACAAAGCCTGCGGAAAAAGCATTCCTGAAAGATCTGGAGAAGAACCATCCCGTGTGGACGCCCACGCACAGGAATTGGCTGGAGTCGGGCCAGATCCTTGGGAAGATGAGCGCGGACAAAGGGTTTTCACCTGAAAAACTTCGTGATCTTCACTTTGATGTGTTGATCGCATTGACGGCAAGGTCCTACGGCGCCATGTTGATCACTGCTGACCGAATTGATTTTGAGCTGATCTGGAAGTACCGCGAATTTCAACTTGAGATCTGGTAGGTGCAGTGTGGGTACCCAACCCTTTAGACCAAAGTCTACGAAAGCCGCCGTTTCTTGGTATCAGTCTAAACTTTGTGCCGCGATTGAGCGGGCATCCACTCCCTTAATCGGGGACTTGATCGAATCTTTTGACAAAACGTTCGCTTTTTTACCTCTGATAAGCTCCCCTCACTCCGCCCCTCTCCCGCAAGGGGAGAGGAAGGGTGATTGGAGACCATTGAGAATTTCCGCCTAGGAGGGTTGGTTATGAAGTTCGTTGTCATCGGTGGGGATGCGGCCGGCATGAGCGCTGCCAGCCGGGTCAAGCGGAACAAGCCGGAGGCGCAGGTCACTGTTCTCGAGCAGACCCAGGACGTGTCTTACAGTGCCTGAGGCATGCCCTACAATGTCGCGGACGCGGCAAGGGACATGGATGACCTGATCGTTCGGCCGGCCCAGGTATTCAGGGAAACGCAGGGCATTGACGTGCGAATCGGGCACAGAGTGGAAGCGATCGACCCTTCAGGCAAAGCGGTTAGAGGAAGAACTTCGACAGGGGAACCCTTTGAGGTCTCCTATGACAAGCTCTTGATCGCCACCGGAGCTCGGCCTGTGGTGCCCGACCTCCCGGGGATCGACTCGCCTGGGGTGATGACGCTCAAGAACCTGGAGGACGGCAGAAGGATCAAAGCCTTTATCAAGAGGGAACAGGTGAAGAAGGCCGTGATCCTTGGAATGGGGTACATCGCCTTTGAAATGTGTGAAGCTCTGAGAGCACGGGACATCGATGTGGACATGATCAAGCCGCGGCCGGTTTTCATTCCCTGGATGAACGAAGAGCTCGCTTCCATCGTCAAAAAGGAGGTGGAGGCGAACCAGGTGAAGATTCGTCTGGGGCAGCCCATCGAGAAAATGGAGAAAAAGGGGAAGAGCATCGGCCTCATGGGGCCGGGCCTTCAGCTTGACGGGGATATGGTTCTGGTGTCTGTAGGTGTCCGGCCCAACAGCGAACTCGCTGAGCGTGAGGGCCTTGAGCTTGGACCGAGCAGATCTATCGCGGTGGACAAAATGCTTCGAACCTCGGATCCTGACATTTACGCCGC
>JALOPA010000418.1 GCA_025454125.1 Thermodesulfobacteriota bacterium | reverse complement strand
TGGCGCAGAAAGGGAAGATTTCCATCGGATTCAAGGGTTCCAGAGAAAATAAAGCCCACTATGAAATGCTGGCCGATTGGGAGGCGATGGGCACGAGGCGTGAAGCCCTGGTCCACACGATTTATCAGGCCTACTCGCAGGAGAAGATCATGGATCTTGCCAGAGTCAAAGGGTACTCGCTCATGAAGAACAGAATGAACGAGAAAGGCCAAATTGAGATCGTGCTGAGGAAGATGGGCTAGCCGGTCGATGGAAAACACAATTCTTCTTTCACTCCCACGCAGCCAGGAGTCCAAAAGAGCCTGCAAAGACTGGATTCCCGCCTGCGCGGGAATGACATAAAAGACTTTAAACGCGGTTCTCTTAGCAGCCTGTTAGGGGGGGACGAGAATGGGAGAGGAAATCAGAGTAGTCATTGAAAAGGACGGCAAGCTGGTGTTGAAAGTGAGCGGAAAAGGGGGGCCGCAATGCCTCACGGTTACTCAGGCTTTTGAGGAGGAGATCGGCGTGGTATTGGAGCGACAGAGGACAAGGGAGTTTTACCAAGAGACTCAAATCGCGCTCACGAACAAATCCTTGAATCCACTTAAGCAAGCTTGAACAGAGGGCCATAGTGAAAGCCCTTCACCCTGAACTGCGAGAAATAGTTAGCGACCTCGATTTATCCCAGGAGTCGAGGGGGCTGCTCTTAGAAATTCTCGTTGAAGCGGGAAAAACGATAGCTCCGAACGATGCGCTAAGACTCCTATGGCTGCTGGGTAGGCTGAAAGCAGGCGGGATTACGGCGGCGATACTGATTCAGAAAACACACTTGCTGGAAAATTTCCTTAATCTGATCAGGCAGGACCACAAAAAATGGGTGAGCAGGGTCTGCTACATACTTTATGAAGGAACTCTTTCACGGCAACACTTCTCCTCTATTTTTCCGCAAGGAATGATCCGGGACCTGTTGAGATGGGTGAACCTGGAAAAGGCAGACAAGGCGAGAGGGATTCTCTGGTCTGTCCTTCTGAGAAAAGAGGTTGGATTGGCGACCGTCGCCAAGATAGCTGATGTCACAACAGGGCTTTGCGAGAAAGACCCGATCACTCGCAACAACGTCATCCGATTCCTTTTCGAGCATTTCCCTTCCGGCGAAGTTGTTGATTCGCTGTTTCAGTATTCCATGGCATCGGGCAGACGGATCCCAGGGGTGGTATTCAAACGCTATGCCGGCTTGCTCAAGGAGCAGGAGCATCCGGAGCAGAAGAAATTCTTACTGGAAAAAATCCTCAGCACTGCAACGCTGGACGACAAAGACATCGAGGAGATCTTTTCTGACTACATGAACACGTTGAATCGGTTTGACCTCATAAGGCTCTTGTCTCCATCGGGCGACACCCCGCCTCGAATCTCCATCCTCAGCCGGAAAAGGAGACAAGTGGGCTTTGAGTTTCAATGCAGCACGGGCAACTCCCCGGATCGCGCCCTCTTTCGCGAGAGGGCAAGACAATGCATGGAAATGTAGAAACCTTGGCGCAGATCTCGCGCCAATCGGAAAGGGCAGAGCCACCTTCGAACCGGCCTGGGCTTGTTCCTGCGGTGGTTGCAGGAGGATGGAGGGATTGGCCTATGGGCCGAAATGCTTGCGGATGTCTTTCTTGAGGATTTTTCCCTGGGGGCTCTTGGGCAGTTCTTTCCAGAATTCTACGCTCTTGGGCTTCTTGTACCCTGCCAGGTTCTTGCCGCAAAACTCGATGATCTCTTTCTCGGTGGCCTGGGCGCCGGGCTTGAGCACAAGGACGGCCTTCACAACCTCTCCCCAATGCTCGTCGGGCAATCCGATGACCGAGGCCTCTGAGACCGCGTGATGCCCGTAAAGGACCTCTTCGATCTCTCGAGGGTACACATTGACGCCGCCGGAAATGATGAGGTCATCCTTTCTTTCCACCATGTACACGTAGCCGTCTTCATCCATCCTTCCCAGGTCACCCGTGTGGAGCCATCCGTTCCTGAGCTTCTTGGCGGTCTGTTCAGGCATCTGCCAGTAGCCGATCATCATGGCTTCACTCCTGCCGACGATCTCGCCCACCTCGCCGACCGGGACATCGTGATCCTCATCGTCCACGACTCTGATCTCGTAGTTGATGACGGGCCTTCCGCAGGACGCGAGCCTTGCGAGAGTCTTTGGAGATCCATCGAGAACATGGTCTTCAGGCTTGAGCACGGTGGTGAGAGGGCCGCTCTCTGTTTGGCCGTAGAGCTGGGCAAAGCCGCATGAAAAAATAGCCAGTGCTCTTTTCAGGAGCTCAACAGGCATGACAGAGGCTGCGTAGAGGATCAAGCGCAGGCTGCTCAGGTTGTATTGAGCGATGTTGGGCGCCTGGATGAGGCTGTGGATCATGGTCGGCACGAACTGGCACCGCGTGATGCGCTCCTTCGAAATGTAAGCCAGCACCTCTTCGGGGTTAAAGGCTCCCTCCCGCCGGATGTAAAAGGTGTTCGGCATGAAGGAATGACGTACGATGTTGTCCTCGCAGGCCACGTGGTACATGGGAAAGGTGATCAGGACCCTTTCGTCGTATTCGACCTTCAGCTCAATTACTCCTGCGACGGCGTTGGACAGGAGATGCCTGTGGGTCCTCATGGCGCCCTTTGGTTTGCCGGTGGTCCCGCCCGTGAAGATGATACTCAGCACGTCATCTTCCAACACCTTGGTATCCGGCTCCCCTTCGCGTCCACGGGCCATAAAGGCCTCGTAGTCTTCCATCAAGGGAAGCGAGGGCTTTTGCAGGCAGATAACTTTCTCCACCGATTTCAATTCCGGTTTCAAGGCGCTGACCATCTCAACGAAGTCGCTGTCCACGAAAAGGAATCTCGGCGTGGAGTAATCGAGGATATCCTTCAGTTCCGATTGCTTGAAGTGATTGTTGTAGGGGCAGAAGATCGCGCCCGTCTTCGCAGAGGCAAAATAGAGTTCGATAAACGGGTGGCTGTTGTGCAGAAGAACACCGATTCGGTCTCCTTTCATCAGACCGGAGTCCAGGAGCGAATTGGCCATCCGGTTCACCCGGTCGTTCATTTCCCGAAAGGAAAAGGAGCGCGCTTCGGAGACGACGGCCGTTTTGTTGGGGAACTTGCTCGCGTTTCTGACCAACAGATCGCCGATGTTCATGGCTTTGCTCCTATCTCGCGTTGAGCAAATTTGAATGCGTCATAAGACGTCGTCACCCCGTTGAACCCGCCTGAGGCGGACAAGAACCGGGGTCCAGGTTTTCTGCAATGCTGTAAAGACACTGGATTCCGGCTTTCGCCGGAATGACAGAAAAGAGGGTTGCCTGGTTTTCTGCGAGGCTGTGAATCTTGGCTTCGCTCAATACTTGATGAGGTGGTCCCAGAAATCAGGATCCTGATCCTTCCAGTCTTTGCCGAACCTCCTGTCGCAGAACTCGCTCAACCTTTCGTACCATCTCACCCAGGGGTTCTGCTTTTTCGCCCTCGCCTCCAGCACATCCGCGACGTAAAGAGCGATGTTGGTGATCTCGTCCTTAGGGGCGTAAAACGCTGCGCCCTTTTCCGCGGATTTCTTCAAATCCTCTTTGGTGAGCGCATGAGCGGTGAGCATCAGAGCGGGGATCTTTCGTTTAGTCGCGATCTCCAGCAAATCATAGCCCCGGACGCCCATGATGTCCAATATAGCGGCATGATACTGGTTCTTCTCGAGAAGAGCCTTGGCTTCTTCATAGCTTGAAGCCGTATCGATCTTGCACATCTCCAGAAGCTCGTAAACCGTGCGCAGAATGTCTTCTTCGTCGTCCACGACGAGGATCCATTTCCCCTTTAGAGCCTTTTGTATATCCATTGTTT
>JALOPA010000417.1 GCA_025454125.1 Thermodesulfobacteriota bacterium | reverse complement strand
CGGGAGACGGCCTGCTTTGCCTCGTCAGTCCAATCCACAAGGTGACTCCACTCTGTCGAATTGCCCCGATTGTATATCAAAAGGAGGGTTTGTCCTTGATCTAAGTCAAGTTCTTGAAAGTGACAAGTGACGAGTAACAAGAGGTAAAAGCAAAAAACCGAAAACGGCAGATAAGAACGAAGGACGAGCAAAAAGAGGTCTTATTCTGTCTCCTGTCTTCTGCCTTCTGTATTCTTTTTCAGAAAAACGATTGTCGCTCCCCACCCCGACCCTTCGGTGTCCAGTTTGAATCCCTGAACAAGAGGGTGCTGTTCAAGGAGGGCGTGGACGGTCCGGAGGAGGACTCCCTTGCCTTTGCCGTGAATCACCTTCACTTCATGGATTCCCTGCTCATGGCAGACCCGAAGGTATTCGTCCACAACCGAGGCGGCTTCCTTGGGCTGAAAGGTGTGAAGATCGAGAACTCCGTCAATGGGCATATCCACGATGGTATCAGCTTCATCCATAAAATCACGCCTATCAGAGGACAATTTGCAGCTGTTGGTGGAGGCCAGTTGAGTCAAGGAATGTCATTCCCGCGAAGGCGGGAATCCAGAGGCACACAAGAAATCCTGGATGCCCGCCTCCGCGGGCATGACGGCAATGTGCTCTAATTTTGCGTTCTGGAGGTGTTCCATCACGATCAAGGGTTGAAAGAATCTGGCGTTAGGCACAGTCTCTCAAATCTTGTCCAGATTCATCTGGTCGCCGAACTTGGCCTCAAGATCGCGGCTGAGGTTGTCGTAGTCCTTTTGCGTTTCAAGTTCCACCACGAGTTCACGATCATCGAGCACCTTGAGGAAGCCGTGCTTCTTGACCGTATCCACCACGTCTTTCACATCCGTCGTGACCCATCCCTTCATTCTCATAACGAGTTCGTCGCCCTTGAAAGCGCGCTCGATGGTGAGGTCCACCCGTCGCTTCTTGGCCTCCCAGCCGATTACGGCGGGTTGGACAATGACCGGGGTTACAGGGTCGTGCATGGCAGCACATCGGAACCACAATTTCGCTCGAATCATTACATGTCTCCTAACCGGTTGCTAAAAAGTTCCCACCTACGGAGTGGTCATCACGCTGAGGAGGGTGACAAGTGACGAGTAACGAGTGACAAGTTCCTTTTCTTTTCTCGTTACTTGTTACTCGTCACTCGTGACTAATAAGAGCGCCTTGCATACGAGCGTTCTCCTGAAACCTGAGAACAGTGTCCTTTACAATAGCTTGGCGATGAAAGCTCAAAATCAATCCCGGATGATCTTCTTAAGATTCGGGAGTGTCTGAGGCCTGTCCGGCCGGACGTATCGGCTTTCGCCGTCACGGGCGGTCACGTTCTCGTACACCCCGTTATCCCGGCGGACCAGTTTTGTGAATCCCTTGTCACGAAGCTCTGTGTCTCCCTTGGGAGTGTTCACGTAAAAACGGGAGATGAGCTTTCGAACAGGAGCATGGCAGTAGGGACACTGGCTCAACGCTCGATCCTGCATCGACTGCTCGACTTCGAACACCCTGCCCAAGGAGCAGGGTTTCTTAATGTGTTCATACTCGTAAATCGGCATAGCTGTTCGGCAGAAAGTCCGCCACAAAGAATACCTTGACTTTGTTTGTTATTCTGCAATCTTAAGAAAGTGATCGGCAGCCGTCAAGAACAAGCGCTTTGGCGGAAGAAAAAGACCGGTTTGGAAGGAGGGATGCGACCATGCGGACCTGCTGCATCATTGGAGTCACTATGGTAGTTTTCTGCCTGGGGATCTTTGGAGAGGCAAACGCCCAGTTCGGTGTATCGCCGACCCAGGTCATGATGGACAAGGGCAAGGTACTTTCCGCTGCTGGCGGGAGGTTCGTTTTCGGTCAGATTTCAGACTCCGGCAAAGATCAGTTCATGCTCGACACACTGACTGGAAGATTGTGGCGGGTCGGCGAAAGCAGCGACGTGGGCATGCACTTGAAGCCGATTCCTTATCGATCGGAAGACGGCAAGTATTCTCCTTCCCCGGACAGTCCGGCAGAAGTGAAGGCGAAAGAGCCGGCGAAGAAGTAGCTCGGCTCGATTGAAGGATTCTGAAAAACCATTTTGGGCTTCGTTGCTGTCATTCCCGCGGAGGCGGGAATCCAGTATTTCTGAGCCTTTCTAGACTCCCGCCTCCGCGGGAGTGACGCTAAGGGCTTTTGTGGCCCAGGAGAGCGAGCAGTTCCTTGAGCTCCGTGGTCGGCTCCTTACAGGAACGACCTGAACACACGTAGGCCGTGGCCTTGCCGTCCACAGAGCCATAGTTCTTCGCAAAGGCCGCCACCGCGTCGATCGCTGCGCTTTGGTCCCCCTCCGGCCGGAAGACAAGGACCTGATTAGGAGAAAAACGGGATCGCAGTGCCCCCAGCATTTCCTTTGCGCCCAGAGAGCCCGAGACGACGACATCGTGCGAAGCGCTCAGGCTGAAATCGACGGCACTCAGAAACTGGGTGTACCCTGACGGGAACTGGCGAACCTGCTCTGAAAAGGCTTTCTGAATTCCGAAGGCTCTCTCATCGAGGTTTACATCGCCGGTGTACCGGCTCAGCCGAAGCAGGTTGAGCATGGCCACAGCGTTTCCCGAGGGAAGAGCCCCGTCATAGACCTCCTTCTTTCGCACAATCAGGTTCTCCGCGTCATCGGAAGTGAAGTGCAGCCCTCCTCCGCGCTCATCCCAAAAATGGCGTATCATGGCCTCGTTCAATTCAAGGGCGGTTTGGAGAAAACGGGCGTCAAAGGTCGCTTCGTAGGTCTCGATGAGCCCCCAAATCAGAAAGGCATGGTCATCCAGCACCGCGTCAATGCCGGCTTCGCCGTCACGAAAGCGGTGGAGGAGTCGGCCGTCCGGTTTTCGCATGTTTTTCAAAATGAAATTCACAGCGCCTTCCGCTGCATCCGAGTAAGCCTTGTCGCCCAGCACCTGCGCTGCCCTGGCCAACGCGGCAATCATAAGACCGTTCCAGTCCGTGAGGATCTTGTCGTCCTTGTGAGGGTGAACGCGCCGCTCCCTCACCTCAAAAAGCTTGGTGCGGGCTGAATCGATCTTTTTCTTGAGTTCTTCCGCTGGGAGCCTCAGCTCAGAGGCAATTTCCGAGAGAGGCTTGCCGGTGTAGAGGATGTTCGCCCCGACGCTTTTTCCGCTCGCCTCTTCCCTGAAGTTCCCGCTCTTTTCCACGTGAAAAGCCCGCACCATCAGATCCGCTTCGTCGGCCGGGAGCAATTCCCTGAGTTCCTTCTCGGTCCACACATAGAACTTCCCCTCAACCCCTTCGCTGTCCGCATCCTCTGCGGAGTAGAAGCCCCCTTCCGGGGCTCTCAGGTCTCTCAGGACATAGGTGAAGATCTCTTTTGCCGTGTCAGCATAAAGCGTGTTTCCCGTGGCCTGAAAGGTTTCAAGGTAGGCCAGGGCGAGCAAGGCCTGGTCGTAAAGCATTTTTTCAAAGTGAGGGACAAGCCATTCCCTGTCGGTCGAATATCGGTGAAAGCCGAATCCGATCTGGTCAAAGATCCCGCCCCAGCGTATTTCCTGGAGGGTTTTTTCCACCATCTCCAACGCAGCCTGCTGGTCTGTTCTCCTCCAGTGGCGAAGCATGAAAAAGAAGTTGTGGGGCGTGGGGAACTTTGGGGCACCGCTGAATCCGCCGTAGGTCTTGTCAAAGCGCTGGCTGAGCTCTTCATAGGCCTTGTCGAGAACAGTGAAGTCGATGGGTTCACCGGAGCTCTCCTTTTCAATGGATTGCAGCGCAGTGGTCAGGTTTTCGGCAGAGTCCAAAACGTCTTTGTGGCGGTTTGTCCACACCTCG
>JALOPA010000416.1 GCA_025454125.1 Thermodesulfobacteriota bacterium | reverse complement strand
TTCAGCAGGCGACGTTATCCTTGGCATATTTCTCCCTTACTCGTAGTTTTTCAGCACGTCTTCCGATTTGGCCGGTGCCATCTTGCCATGATATTCGCCGTCCACAACCATCACCGGTCCTAGAGCGCAGCAGCCGAGGCAGTTCACTGTTTCCAGGCTGAACTTCATCCCCAAATCCGTTTCGCCGGGGCTGATCCCTGTCAGGTCTTGAACCCTGTCGAGGACACGCTGCGCACCACGAACGTGACAGGCTGTGCCCACACAAACGTGAATCTCGTGACGGCCCTTGGGAACCAGACTGAAGGCTTTATAGAAGGTTGCGATATGCTGTATCCGGCTGAGAGGCACCTGCAGTTTTTCGCTGACCCTCTCTATGGCCTCCTTGGGGAGCCAGTGACTCTCGCTCTGAATTTCCAGCAGGATTTGAATGAGGGAGCTGGGATCGTTCGGGTATTTCTCAATGATCTTGTCGATTTTATCCTTATCCATAGACGGTGTCCTAACCTTCTTCTTCCTTTGTCCTAAACTTGACGGCTTTGTAAGAAGTCTTTTAGGTCGTCACTCCCGCCCGCCTGAGGCGGATGAAGTCCGGCGGGAGTCCAGAATACATCGAATACACTGGATTCCCGCCTTCGCGGGAATGACGGAAAAGGGCCTTTTCCGACTTCTTACGAGTCCAGCAAACTCGTTAAAGCTCTCTTGCTCAGGCGGCCACGTAGCGCTTCCGGTCTTCATCGAAATGGACGAATCCCTGCCTTGCGGAGCTCTTGAGGTAAAGGGATACCTCAGACGGGACCAAGCCCAATTTCTCCGAGATTTCTCCAGTTGAAAGGGGCCCTTCCCTGAGGAGCGCGACCATTTGGCTGGTCACCAGCGGATCCCCAATGAGCTCCTGAAACAACCTGTCGAACTCCTCACTCTTGAAGAAATCCATGTACTCTTTTTCAGATTTGTGTGGGACTCTCAGCCTCTCCCTTTCCACCAGCTTGATGTAGGGGAGGAGATTCCTGATGCCTTCGAGTTTGGGCTTCAAAACCTTCGGGTCGATCTCTTTACCGAGAGGCCCCAGCTCCGTGAGCGTTTTGCTGAAGTCGTTCATGACCTCGGCGTAGCGGCTCCCTTCTGCGGCAGACACCCACTCGAGCCTCAACCTTGCGGGGTTCATCCCGATCTGCTTCAGCAGTTTTCCGGCCAGATGCACCGTGCTCAAGGCGAGGTAATTCCCCTCGGTGATGTAGTGGCACTCGCCCGGCCAACAGCCTCCGATAAACACCCCGTCTGTTCCGTTGGCAAAAGCGCGGAGGATAAACCCCAGGTCGACTCTTCCGGTGCACATGAGCCGGACGATCTTGATGCTTGGCGCATATTGTAGTCTGGAAACTCCAGCCAGGTCAGCAGCCGAGTATGCTCACCAGTTGCACAGAAAACCCAGGATCCTGGGTTTGAACGAAAGTTCTGCAGCCATTCCGATCTCCTTCCTGGTTCCATAACGCGAGCCGATGGCCCGATTATCGATCATCTAACATTGATGCCCTCGTAAAAGTCTTTTCGGTCGTCACTCCCGCGAAGGCGGGAGTCCAGAATGCATTGAATACACTGGATTCCGGCCTTCGCCGGAATGATGGCCACACCTCCCACTTATGCCACACCCCCCCGTTCCGAGCTCCAACCTTTCACGCATCACGCGGACTTCTGAAACTCAGGCGCTTCCCCGTCGATCTGGCGATAGACCTCGTCGTCCGTGAAGTGCTTCAGGGAAATCGCCCCTGTCGGGCACCGCGAGTTGCAGAGGCCGTCTCCCTTGCAGAGGACGGGGTTCACCCTGGCCTTTTTCCCTTTCGGGGTGTCCACGAATTCAATGGCGCCGTAGTTGCAGACCGAAATACAGGCTCCGCACGACACGCAATCGCTCTCCCTGACATCGCAAACAGCGCCCGAGGCAACCACCGAATCCCTTGTGAGAATCGTGGCAGCCCGGCCGGCCGCTCCATAGGCCTGGCTGATCGCTTCGGGTATGTGCTTGGGGTAGTGAGCGATGCCGCAAAGGAAAACGCCGTCTGCGGCAAAGTCCACGGGCCTCAGCTTGACGTGGGCTTCCTGGAAGAATCCGTCGGGGTTCAAGGCCACCTTGAACAACCGCGACACTTCTTGTGTCCCGGACGAGGGGACAACCGCGGCAGCCAGAGAAAGGTGATCGGCGTCGAGGGCCAGCTTCTTTCCTAGGATGGGATCAGTCACCGTCACCCTCAAAACACGCCGGCCGTCCTCCTCAACAGGTTCTACCTGTGGTTTGTCCTCCGGCTCGTAGCGGATGAACTTCACGTCCTTTTCCGAGGCTTCCCGGTAATAATCCTCTCTGAAGCCATAGGTTCTCATGTCCCTGAAGAGAACGGTGATGTCCATGGCTGGGTTGAGCTCTTTCAGCTTCAAGGCGTTCTTGATGGACTGGCTGCAACAGATCCTGGCACAGTAGTTCCTGCTTTCGTTTCTGCAGCCCACGCACTGGATCATCACCAGACTCTGGGAGTTGATCACCTTTTCGTCTTTTTTCGTGATCCTCTCCTCCAGTTCCAGGTTGGTCATAACCCTGTCGTCTTGGCCATAAAGGTATTCTGCAGGCTTGTATTCTTCAGCGCCTGTGGCGATGATGGTGACTCCATGCTTTATTTCCCGGACCGTTCCTCTGGAGGCCACCCGGGTCGTGAAATTCCCCACGTAGCCGGAAGCCTCTGTGACAGCGGCGTCCGTCAACACATGAACGGAAGGATGCTGATAGACCTTGGGTATGAGATCACGCAAATACGCCTGAACATCCATCCCCTCCAGGGTGTAATGGAGTCTTCGAGCCATTCCCCCCAGCTCTGTCTCCTTTTCCACCAGAAAGACTTCAAATCCCTGGCCGGCCAGACTGAGAGCGCTGGTCATGCCGGCAAGGCCCCCTCCTACCACCAGGGCCCGCTTGTCCACGGGCAGCTCGAACTCCTGAAGAGGTTCCAAGAGGGCGGTTCGGGCCACTGACATCCGAACGATTTCCTTTGCTTTCTTGGTCGCCGCATCTTTCTCTTTGGAGTGGACCCAGGAGCAGTGTTCCCGGATGTTGGCCATGTCAAAGAAATATTGATTGATTCCTCCTTCACGAAGCGTGTCCCGGAACAGCGGCTCGTGGGTCCTGGGGGTGCAAGCGGCCACAACCACTCGGTTGAGCCCTTTTTCACGGATCGTGTCCGCAATCTGCCGGGCATTGTCCGTGGAGCAGGCAAAGATGCTCTCTTGCGCGTGCACGACACTGCCCAAGGTTGAAGCGTATTCAACGACCGAGGGAACGTCCACCACCCTTCCGATGTTGGCCCCGCAGTGACACACAAAAACACCGACCCTGGGTTCCTCTCCTGAAACATCCCTCTCCGGCGGGTATTTCCTTTCTTTGTCCAGGTACCCCCGCCGGTAAGCAAGGAGTTGACCACAGAGGGAACCGGCTCCGCTGGCCGTAACAACGGACTCGGGGATATCGATGGGGCCCTGGAAGGCTCCGCTCACAAAGATTCCCGGCCGGGAGGTCTCCATGGGATTGAGAGGATTGGTTCTGCAGAACCCGCGAGAGTCGAGTTCGATGCCGAACTTGCCGGCCAGGCCCTTGAAATCGCGAGGGGGGTTCAAGCCAACAGAGAGGACCACCAGATCGAATTGCTCTTCCTTCACTCCCTGCCCAGCCGTGGCGTATCTCAAAGTCACATTCTTGGTTTCCGGGATCTCTTTCCCTATGGAGACATAGCTTCTGATGAAGCGAACCCCGGGAAGGTTCTCCGCTCTCTGATAGAACCGCTCGAAATCCTTGCCATAGGACCG
>JALOPA010000415.1 GCA_025454125.1 Thermodesulfobacteriota bacterium | reverse complement strand
GGCCAGGATGGGTCCGGGACGGAACTCGAACTCGGAGTTCTTCTGGTTGAAAAACTGGGTCCCCACCACGTCCGAGGGCAGGAGGTCGGGAGTGCACTGGATTCTCTTGAAGGAGCAGTCCAGGGATCGGGCCGTTGACTTGGCCAGAAGGGTCTTTCCCACCCCTGGGACATCCTCGATGAGCGCATGGCCTTCACAGAGAAGGGTGACAAAGATGAGGTCGATGGTGCTCTCTTTCCCGACCATGACGGTGGAGACATTGGCTCGGAAGCTGTCCGCATCTTCTTTGATTCTCTTTGCTGCCTCAGTTTCTGTACCCTTTTCCTGATCCATTGAAGTGGTCTCCTGTGTTTTCCTCATGGCCTTTTTGAAACGCTTACAGGTCTGTCCTAATGGTCGAGATACCCCACTAGCTCCCACCCGGCACAGCAGGTTTCACCTCTCTCAGCCTTTCCCAGGTCGCCTTGACCTGGCGCAGTGTATCACGAGTGGGTTGATGATCGCCATAGCGCACCAGAACATACTGGTGCGTGATGATTGAGACCTCGTGCCCGGCCTCGGGGATGCGGTCGGACAACACTTTCAGATACTCAAGAGGTGTCAGGGTCACATCCCTGGGGCAACCCAGCGTCGCGGCCCAGTCGAGCATCCGGCGATAGATCGTCCGGATGGAGGAGATCTCGGCGGAGACCGCCGGTATCTTTCGTTTTCGCCGGAAGGGCCGTAACACAAAATGAAAGAAGCGGCCCGCCAGCAGGAAGAGCCACTTGAAGAGGTAAAGAAGATCGTCGAGAAACGCGCCGGACATGGGCTCCACTTCGACTTCGCTCATGCCTTCCAGTCTCTGGCGCAGCCAGCGGATGATTTGAGACGAAACGCTCCAGATCGCTGCAAGGATCAGAATCATCCAGATGCAGACCATCACCACGCTTCCCACTCTCCGCACCCACTCCGGCAGCCTGAAGAGCTTGACCCAGGAGGGGGACTCCGGGGGGGGCGCGGGCATCGCCGGCATAGCAGGCAGAGGCGCCGGTTGATCGCTGGAGAAGAGACTGGCCAGAAAAGAGAGCACTCTGAAGAGGAGATCCCAGAAAAAGGTCCACCCCATGGATAAGAGGGACAGGATGAGTTTGAGAATATCCGGTTTCACAAGGGCAACGATGATCATTCCTCCCATGAGAACGATGACCAGGGTGAAAATGAGGAGACTCATCCAGCGGCTTCTGAAAGGACCTGAGAGCCACCCCGCTCCCTCCCGGGCATGGGTGATCGCAGTACCGGCAAAGGAGAATACAAAAAAGGCCATGGTGAGAGGGACCAAGCCGGGCAGATCCAGGTCCCACTGCGATTCGAAGAAAAACAGGATGAGGAGAATCGCCACGCCGAACTGAAATTCTGTGAGGGAAGTTGCAAAATCAAGGCGGAGGCGGAGAAGCCTGCTTCCAAGCCACCAGAGAAGGACGCTGCAGGCCAGAGTGAGCTGCTGGGTGGAGAGGTAAGACACCTGAAAGAGGCCACCCGAAAAGGAGTGAATCCAGGCCGGCTCAAAAGGGTTGCCAAAGGGCGCGGCGTAATGCTTTGCAAGACCGAGAAAGAAGAGGAACCACAGGACCCAGCTCAGAACGAAAAGACGGATCTCTCCCCAGGGAAGACGGCGGAGCGCTCTGCCCAGGACAAAGGCGAGCGGATAAAAGGACATGATCCCGAGGAGCGGTAGATCTCCTTCCACCGCTTTCACGTCAAGGAGGAGCAGGGTCGTGTAGATCCAGCAAGCTTGAGCCCCTGCAAGGGCGAGGAAAAGGATATCCCTCTGGCGCGCCTGGTTCATGCTTCGATGCTCCCGAGATCGCCGGCGGTTCGGATGCGATGAGCAGGGATTCCATCCCCCCAGGCCAAGTCTTCCCCTTCCCCGATGAAGAAGAGCAGGAGCTTGAACCCGCTTTCTTTCAAAGCGTGGAGCAGCAGGGGAAGGGCTTCAGGGGGTTTTGCGAAAATGAGCGCCACCGTAGTGCCTGCATGAAGCACTTTTTGCTCGCTTTCCACAAAAAGCTCGAAGGGGCCGGAGGGGGCAGCCGTCACCTTGGCGAGGGCTTCCAGAAGGGACGTGAGCTGATCGCGGCTTCCGCTCGGGGCAAGGCTCACGGGCTGATCCGAGTCGACTTGGCGGGTGTTGACGAAAACACCTGCCGGGCTTCCCTGTTCCACCACATGATGGGCCAGGGAAGCGGCGACGCTGATGCCGAGTTCGAAGTTCTCTTCGTTGACGGCCCCGTTGTCGTTGAAGCTTTCGACTGAAAGAAAGATCGCGACCTTGAAGGTCGTGGTGGGTTCGAACACCTTGACCTGGAGGGACTGGAGCCGTGCGCTCGCCTTCCAGTGGACATGGCGGAGGCTGTCTCCGTGCTGATAGTCACGCACCCCGATCGGCCGGGTGGGGTCTTGAAAGATGCGGTAGTCGGTTTTGGATTCCCCTATGGGCTGCTGGGAAGGAATCATCGCACGACCGACCGGGAAGATCCTGGGATAGACGATGATGTGATCTTCCATGGGTGTTTTCAAAGACCGGGAATAGAGGCCGAAGATGTCGCCGGAACTGATGACGGTGGGTCCCAACGGATAGTAGCCCCGCTTGAGGCAGGGAAGGTCGTACTTCCACTTCACGCTGCTGTACCAGAGCATGGCTGCGGAACGCCGCATGAGGACGGATCCGGTCCTTTCCCCGGGCGGCATGGAAGCGCCGCCAAGAGCTTGGGGAATTTCGTCGTCCACCTGAATCCAGGGAAGAGGCAGGGGTTTCCGATTGGCGACCTGAAGCTTCACGTTGATTTTCTCTCCCGGAAAAACCCTTCGCTCGCTCAACTGGCGGCGGCAGGAGACGCGCGACAGCGAAAGACGACTCCAGAGTTTCGCGAGGCCGGCAGAGGAAAACAGAAGGCTGGTGAGCACAACGATAGGGGCCTGCCCGTTCCACGCGGCGAGAACCAAGATGCCGGCCATGGCCAGCAAACCCGGCCAATTGAGAAGATACCCGGCAGCTTGAGAATAGACTTTGATCGGTTTGTCCGGAGAGATAGTGGGAGAAGAGAGGGAATCCATTGCCAATGAGACTCGACCTTACGCCCGAGAAAGAGATGCCTAAAGCGGTAACTCACAAGAATTACACGAAAAGAAGTATAGGAATGCGCGCTTTGCCCTGTCAAGGGAAAAGGGCAGAGAGTGTTATAGCCTATTTAAAATGACTAAAGAAGAGGGCTGAGGGGGGCGAAGCCCATGAAGTCATAACCAGTTCTTTACTTATCCCAACAATAGACGGCATTTTAATAAGCGCTACACGTCGTCACTCCGTCTTTACGACTGATGACGACCACGACTCAAAGCCGATACAATCCCGCTGTGCGTCCAAGTTGCGACCTGTTGGATACGCCTCCATCGTCTTCTTTCTCACTTTACACCACCGCAATGAAAATCGTAAGAATATGAACAGGCGGAATAGATTATGAACAGCCTGAAAGATACCATGACCGGGAGAACGCAGGTCGAGCAGGCGTTGGAAAATCGTCTGCGGTTTGAACGATTGCTGTCGGATCTTTCTGCCAGGTTCGTTAATATCCCTCCTGACCGGGTGGATTCGGAGATTGAATACGGGCTGAGACAGATTCTCGAATTCTTCCAGGTCGACCGCGTCGGACTGATGCGGTCATTGCCGGATAAATCCGCCTACCAGATCACCCACGGCGTTTACAGCAAAGATGTTCCGCCTGTTCCCATAGGGACCGAACTGCCCAGATCCCTTTACCCATGGGCGTACGAAAAACTCGTAGAAAGGCACGAGGTGGTGTCTTTCTCGAT
>JALOPA010000414.1 GCA_025454125.1 Thermodesulfobacteriota bacterium | reverse complement strand
AACGTCATTGTCCATGGAGCGTCCGACATAGTTCGTGCCCTGGATCAGCCTGCGGGCTTCTCCCCGGTTCGGCCCGTTCAAAACGTAGAGTTGAAGCACCATCCTTTCAAACCCTTCTGAATCATCCCGGCTCTCCTTCGGCAGGCGTTACGGACAGGTCTGCGGCGACTGGAAAAAACCATCCGTCAAACACATCAACGGGCGTACCTTCAGGGAGAACAGGAGAGAGTCGAATTACCCATGAAGTATAGGGAGGAGACAGTCAGCTGTCAACACGGAATCCATCAGCCCTGCTTGGCTTCCGCCGCCATGAGGAAGTTGAAGTAGTCCTGGACGAATCTTCCGGAGACCACATGCGTGACGGGGAAGAGGAGGGAGCCGTCCATGAAGGTGCCGTTGAGCTCGAAGAACAGCCTTCTTGAGATGTCCAGAATCTTCTCGTCGGCCTTGGCGAGAGGCGCGTGGTCCTCAAACCCATGGACCCTGCAAAGGACTGGACGCTGAGCGTAAAGAATGCACTTTGATTCCACACTCAGCGGGCAGCGATAGTCCGCTATTTCAACAGGAGAACTGCCCTGGGGAGGCTCTTGCGGAGAAGGGTAAGATCGGTGGACCAACCGGTCCACGGCTGCCGCTCGGTCAATGGCGGCCAGCCTTTCGCCGCTGGTGATCTTCTTGTTCAGGTGGTGGTTCATGTAGGTCGCTTCCACCAGTTGGAGGTGAAAGAAACGGGTGCAGCAGGAGTCATGATCACGTCCGCAGCGCGGGGAGCCGCGATGGGCGGCTTCCATGGAGTTTTCGAAATCCGTCACCAGGCTTTCGTATTCGGCGAAATGGGGTTCCAGGTCAACGAGGTGACTTCCTTCCAATGAGGGTTCACGCAGGGTCAGCTGTTTTTCTTTCTTGCCGAACTTTCGCAGAAACCACCACTGGTAAAAACTGGTGAATTCGGCGCGCGTCTTTTTGAGCTTTTGCCTGGCCAGTTTGAGGCTGAACCCGCGTCGCAGGAGGTAGGAAGTGACGAAGGTTCCCGTCCTGCCGATTCCGTGGGTGCAGTGGACGAGGACCTTCTTGCCCAGGTACAGGGATTCGTCCAGCCACTCCAAAGCCTTCTCCAGTTCTCGAAGGGCAGGGGCCTGGTCGTCCTCCACAGGAAGATAGTAGACTTCAAACCCGTAGCTCTTCTCGATCTGGTGGAGGTCGGCGTACTCGCCGCACAGGTTGACAATGCCGTCCACGCCCTGGTCCCGGATAGACTGAAGTTCGTCGTAGGACATGGGCGCGTGCCCGACCGCCAGCTGCTCTGTGACCCAATTCAGAGGATAATGAGACATCGTGTTCCTTAGCAGGTGTTTATCAGCAACCTGTTATTGCTCAAGAAGGCGGATGAATTCTTTCCATGAATTCCTTTGCCAGGGTGTCGACGGTTTCCATGCTCTGGAGTCTCATGTCCAGGAGGCGGGTGAACCCGAGCAGAAACCCGAGGGCCTCCAGCTTCTCTTCCAGTTCCATGGGGAGTCCCTTGTAAAATCTTGCATCGATGGTGTCTCCCTGAAGGGCGGTTTCAAAACCCTGCGATTCCAGAATCCGGGCGAGAAAAGCGGTCCTCATGAGCTTTCCCTGCATATCAGCCCCTCCTCCGCCGAAACGAAAAGAAATGTAATTCTCGCGAGGAGAGGGACGACAGAGCGTGTCAATGACCACGAAGTGGTAGCCGAAGCGAACATTGATATTCAAGTAATCCGCGGAAATCAAGGCGAAACTGGCCAGAGCCTGCGAATCCAGGGAAATGATGCCGGCACTGAGCCGATCGAATTCCTCCCAGTCAAAATGGCGAATCTCAGAGGACCAGATAACCTCCGGCCGGCTGAGCCCTCTCCAGAGGGCACGAAGGGGCGTGTTTTTCACATCTTCGAGGAGAATTCCCTTGGCGTCCCCTTTATCCCTGACCCCGCCTCCCAGGTCGAGCAGATATAGGGTGATGGGGACGTCGCTCACGAGCTTTCTGGCTTCTCTCACCCTTCCCTTGGCTTTTCCACCCAGAGAAAACATCTCCCTCACTGACTTTTCATGGATAAAGCGCAGCAGGTCGTGAACGCTCTCGCAGTGTTCCGGCACAAAGTCGGGGGACTCGGGGTCGGTGAGGTGAAGAGGAGAGATGCGGTCGAGCATGATGCGCAGGCGCTTCCTGAAAGGGGTGTCAGAAGGCCGGGTGGCGGTATCACAGGGCGGAGACAGCAGAGAGGCCACGACGCCTCCGAAGACGATTCCGTGATCTGCGTCCACCGTCACCGTTTCTCCGGCCTTAAGGATCGTTGTGGCTGCACCCGCGTTGACGAGGGTCGGCACCCCCCACTCCCGTGCGACCGAGGCGAAATGCCCGGCCACGGAACCTACGTCCGTGACCGCAGCGTTCACCCGGCCGATGGCCTGCGTCCAGCTTGGGGAGGTCGTGCGGCTCACGAGCACCGAGTGTTCAGGCACATCCTGGAGATCCGATGGCGAAGAGACAATGAAGACCTTGCCTGCGCCGACTCCGGAAGCGGCCCTTTCCCCGCCTGAAAGAAGCACTGGGTTGCGGATGTCGCTCAAGGACACTTCACACGTGCCCGGTGCCGGGGTCTCGATCCGCAGAGGGCGGGACTGCAATACGTAAAGGCTCCCCTCTTTGTCAAGACACCACTCTATGTCCTGCGGTCCTCCGAAGCCGTTCTCCAGTCTGACGCTCCAGGAGGCGAGTTGGAGGGCCATGCTCTCGCTCAGGGAGAGGTGTTCCTTTTCAAAGAGATCGAGCGCGACGGTCTCGACCTGCCCGGCATGGGCCGGAACCATCTTGGAATCCCCTGAGGCTTTCACTTTCCGAGTGACCTGAAGGGAGTCTCCGTACCGTGAAACATCGATCCGGTCGGGTGTGGCAGCTCCTTTGACCAGCAGTTCTCCCAGACCCCAGACGGAATAGACCACGATGGAGGAAGGCTGAGAGGAGAGGGGGCTCTGGGAATAGACAATGCCGCTCGCGGCAGCGTCGAGCATCTCAAGGGCAAGCACGGCCATGGGAGTCTCCTGATCCAGGAAGCCTCCTTTCACGCGGTAGAGGAGAGCGCCGGCCGAATATTTGCTGGCGATCACCTCCTTGTACGCTTCCGCAAGGCGTTCAGGACCGACGTTCAATACGGTCTTGAACTGACCGGCAAAAGAAAAGAGCCCGTCTTCGCCCACAGCGCTGCTTCTCATGGCGCAGTTCTTGTCAGGAAGTCCCTCGCCGAAGGCTCGGGCAAAGGCGTTTCGGATGGCTTCGTCCAGTTCCGGGGGCAGGGGAGCTTCAAGGATAAGACGGGTCAGAGATTTCGAAGTCTCTTCCAGGGATGAGGGAGATTCGATATCCAGCTCCGCAAGCGCGGAGGCGGTCTTCGGGTAGAGTTGATTCGCCTCACAGAAGACCTGGTAGGCTCTGGAGGTTATGGCGAATCCCTTGGGAACAGGCAGTTCTGTCTCGGCCTTGATTCTGAAGAGGTTGGCGGCTTTGCCTCCCACAAGCTTCTCGCCGGGGGTGGGCACACCGTCCAGAGGAAGCACGAGAGGGGACGATTGGTCCACCGCCTCCATCGCAAGGCCCTCGGCTCTGACAGCGGCATTCAGCCGGTCGAAAATAGAGGGAAGCTGCGGGTAAGCTCCGGGAGCCATGCTCTCCAGAGCCTGGATCATGCGGGGAATGGCACGAGTCAGGTCTTCATAAGCGCGGATGACGGCAAAGAAGTCGGCGCGCTTGTCCTCGTGATAGACCCTTTCCAGAAAAGCCACCTGCTCGTGGGCTTCTTGATCCGCGTCAAGAAGATCTTTGAAAGCGTGGTA
>JALOPA010000413.1 GCA_025454125.1 Thermodesulfobacteriota bacterium | reverse complement strand
CTATGACGCACTGGGCATCGGCGATGATGACCTCACTCTTGGAAAAGATTTCCTTGTCGGCCTTTCCAAGCAAGCCGGCTTCCCCTTTGTTTCCTCGAATCTCGTGGACAAGGAGACCGGCCATGCGCTTTTTCAAACCCATGTCATCAAGGACAGAGGAGGATTGAAAATCGGCGTCTTCAGCCTACTCTCCCCGAACTTCGTTTCAGGCGAATCCGATCCGAGAACCGGAGGAATCGCTTTTCGCGAGCCCGTCGAGGAAGCGAAGCGCATTCTTGGAATCATCAGGCCGGAAACAGACCTCGTTGTTCTTCTGAGCCATCTTGGCTTTACGGCGGACATTGAATTGGCGGAAGCTGTGCAGGGCATCGACGTGATTTTGGGCGGCCACTCCGGCCGTGCTCTGTCTTATCCGATCCGGATCAGGGACACGACCATCGTCCAGACAGGGTCCAAGGGGCTCAACGTGGGGGAACTCCGCCTTCAGCCGACCCCTGGCAGATCCTCCCGCCTCGACTCAAGCCTCAAGGCGGCCATTCCCCTCTCCTCTTCAGGCGCGGAGCATCCCGAGATCGCGGAAAGGGTCAACGCCTACAAGATGAAGCACTCCCCCGAGTGGTTCAAGGCGAACGAAATCTGCCCGGAACCCTAGTCACGAGTGACAAGTAAATAGTGACGAGCACAAAACACGAACTTGTCACTCGTTACTCGTCGCTTGTCACTTCACGCCTACCGTGTATATGGGCGTCTTTCAGCAACCTGTTACACCATCAGATATTTCTTCCTAACCTCTTCGTTTCCCCGCAGTTCTTCGATGGTTCCGTGATAGTGGATCGCTCCCTTGTCCATCACGTAGCCCCTGTCGCTCAAGGCCAGAGCCAGGCCGACATTATGCTCGCAGATGAGCATGTTCAGCCCCGTCTTCTTGATCTCGCCGAGCTGCACTTCCATGGTCCTGATGACCAGAGGAGCCAACCCTTCTCCGGGCTCGTCCAGCAGCAACAGGTCCGGGTTGGTCATGAGCGTTCTGGCGATCGTGAGCATCTGTTGCTCCCCGCCGCTCAGTTGGGTTCCCATGTGGGTGTCGAGCTGCTGCAGTTTCGGAAAGAGGCCGTAAATCGAATCGAGATGCCAGACGGCCCCTTCCTTCTCTCTCCGCGCCACGAGGATGTTCTGTCGCACCGTAAGGTCAGGAAAGATACGCCGGTCATCAGGGACAAAACCGATTCCGAGTTGGGCGATGCGGTAAGGAGGTCTCCCGACAATGTCCTGGCCCTTGAACCGGATCTTTCCGGCCTTGGGCGGGGTCAGGCCGATAATGCTCTTGAGCGTGGTCGTCTTGCCCGCCCCGTTTCTCCCCAGGAGGCAGATGGACTCTCCCTCTCTGACCTCGAAGGAGATCCCGAAAAGAATATGGCTTGTCCCGTAGTAGGTGTGAATCTGTTCTGCTTCGAGTATCATGCGGTACCCCCTAAATACACCTTTTGAACGTCCTCGCTTTCCCGAACCTCTTGCGGGGTTCCGTCGGCAATGAGCCGCCCCTGGTGAAGCACGGAGATCCTTTTCGCGATTCCGAACACCACCGCCATGTCGTGCTCGGTAAAGAGAATGGTGAGCCCTCTCTCCTCGCACAATTTCTTGACCAGCGACATGGTGGTTTCCGTCTCTTCCGGGGACATCCCGCACGTGGGTTCATCGAGGAGAAGGATCTCCGGCTCCGTTCCCACCGTAACGGCGAGCTCCAGCCTTTTCTTGTCTCCATGGGAGAGGGAGTCCCCCTGGCGATAGGCCTGATCAGCAAGGCCCACGTCCTCCAGGATCCGCAGAACGTCTTCCTTGAAGAAATTCACCGCCGGGGAAAAAAATTTCAAAGTGACTTTGCGGTGCGAAAGCAGAGCCATCAGCACGCTCTCATACACCGTGAGTTTCGGATAGATGCTGGTGATCTGAAAAGAGCGGGTGATCCCCTGATTGCACCTCTCATAAGCAGGCAGACGGGTGATGTCCTTTCCTTTATACAGGACTTTCCCCGTGGTTGCCCGATGATATCCTGTGATGAGGTTGAAATACGTGCTCTTACCGGCCCCGTTTGGGCCGATAATGGCGTGGATATCGCCCTGGCGAAGATCCAGGCTCACCCGGTTGACCGCCCAGAGCTTTCCAAAAGCCCGTGATATCTCTTGCGTCTCCAGAAATGCCATAGTGTTCATCCTCGCGGTCCCTGTGCGTTTTCTTTTCTTTCTTTCCTCTTCTCCTGAATATAGCCAAGTATTCCACCCGGCAGGAAGAAGATGATCAGGAGGATCAGCGCCCCCATGACGACGGGCCAGTAAACCGTAAACCCGAGAACCCAGGCATGGAAAAAGGTCATGATGAACATCCCCAGCACAGGGCCGAAGAAAAGGGCAGGTCCCCCGAGAATGGCGGCCATGACCGGCTCGCCGGATTTGATCCATGTGAGGTAGGAAGGGGCCACGGATCGGTAGAAAGGCACCCAGACCGCTCCGGCCAGTCCTGCGAGAGCCGCTGCGAAGATAAAGGCGATGAGTTGATACCTCGCGATGTTGATTCCGAGGAACTCCGTTCGGGTGTCGTTCTCACGCATGCCCTTCACGATCTGCCCGAAGGGGGAGTTCACCAGTCGCCACAGGCCGTAGGTGGAAGCCAAAAAAACCGCCAGGAGGAAGTAGTAATACATGATCGGCGACTTCAGGTACTCGGGAGGGAAGACGCCCTGGATTCCGTCGTCCCCGCCCGTGAAGTTGTGCCATTTGAACACGATAAAAAAGATGAGCTGTCCGAAAGCCAACGTCAAAACGGAAAAGTAGATGCCTCTGAGGCGCACGCAAAAGTACCCGACGATGGCGCCCACCGCAGCGGCGAGCAAAACTCCGGCCACCAGGCTCAGCCAGAAGTTGAATTGGGCCTTGGTCATCAACAAGGCCACCGCATACCCCCCCAAACCGTAGAACGCGGCCTGGCCGAAAGAGAGTTGCCCCATGTAGCCAAAAAGAAGATTGAAGCTCAGGGCCAGCATGCTCATCACCAGCGCTTCGCACAGCACGGTGAGGTAGAACTCTGAAAAGGCGACCGGGGCCAGGCAGAAAAGAACGATCAAAAGAATCAGCCAGCCTTTCCGCCTGAACCATGAGCCTCTGTTCTCAAATTGAATCGATTCCATCATGACTCCATTATCTTGTGAGTATTATCGTTCCGGTCTTCCGAAAATTCCCCACGGTCGAATAATGAGCACCACGGCCATCACCATGAAAATCAGGGCAAGGGCCAGTTCCGGTTTGAACATAATCCCGAAAGAGTAGACCTGGCCGACAATGAAGGACCCCAGCAGGGTTCCCGGAAGGCTTCCCATGCCTCCGATGACCACGACGGCAAAGCATTCGATAATGATCTCCACGTCCATCCCTAAAGCGACCGAACCAAAGGGTGCTGTCACAGCCCCACTGAGCCCTGCGATCATGGATCCAAGCACGAAGATCCAGGTAAAAAGCCAGGGGATAGGGATCCCCAGGGCGGACACCATGTCCCGGTCGTGGGCCGCTGCCCGTATAATATCTCCCAGGCGGGTCCGGTACACGAGCCACCAGAGAAAGACCACAACCCCAAGGCCCACTCCGATGACGAAGAAGTTGTACGACGGAAATGGAAAACCGAAAAGGAAAACGGCGCCGGTGAAGGGCTTGGGTCTGGGGATAGAGAAGAACTGACCGCTCCACGCCCATTTCACCAGATCGGTGATGATCAAAACGATCGCATAAGTGGCCAGGAGTTGCTCGGGCCAGCCCCTGGCATACAGCCGTCTGAGCAAGCCGAACTCAATGAGGACCCCGATGCCCC
>JALOPA010000412.1 GCA_025454125.1 Thermodesulfobacteriota bacterium | reverse complement strand
CTGCACTTTTCCATGAGGCTGCTCAGAATGTCCCGCACTTCCTCAGGCCGCAGCCAGGAGTAAATGATCTCCCTAGCCGTCTTTTCCTTGGGGAAGCGGTTCAAGGAGAGGAAAACCTGGCGGAGAAGATTTCCTGCAAGCCTCGGCTTCTTCTGCGCCAGCACGCCCTGCACTGTTTCTCCCATGGAGGAAAGCAAGGGGAGAAGGAAGAGCTCCGCTTCTTTTGACGAGTGGGTGTGGCTGAGGAGATCCAGAATGAGGCGCGCCTTGGACAGATGAAGGAACTCGGATTCGAGCGTTCGGCCGAGCCGTGCCATTTCCTCCTGCTCGATCATGGGCTGCTGGATCCTGAGAGACGATTCCAAATGCTCTATGGACTGCAGGTACTGGGCGTTGAATTCCTCGGTTTCCTGATGGCGGACCACCATCTGCTCCAGGTTCTGCCACTGGCTCAGGGTGCCGCCCCGTCTTTCCTGGGTGGCCCGGTTCATCTCCTTGCGGATGAGTTCAAGGAAGACCTTCGACTCTTTGTAGCGGAGGATCGCTCTCCTGAAGAGACGGGTAAAGCATCCTGAGTTGGGTCCACCGTGCTCGAGCGCATCCATAAGCAGGTAAACGAGTTTCTGATCCGGCAGGGCGGTGATGAATTCCTGGACAAAGCTACGTTCTTCGCCGGTGACAGGGGAAGGAGCGAGGGCCCCCAGCACCTCGGTCATGAGGCCGGGCTCCAGAGACTCAAGGACGCCCTGTGCGACGGGAAGGAATTGCGGGATCTTCTCGGCACCCATGGCCGACAGGACATGGCTCAGGTTTTCAAGAAAATTCCCGAGCAGAGCGCCGCGCTGCGCCAAGGAAATATCCCGCACCCGGGTTTTCATCTCGCGATCGATCTGAAGGAACATCGTCCTGAGGGCTTCGGGATCTTCGGATAGACCGGAAATCGTTTTCACCCTTTCGAGATCCAGATGGAAGCTTCCGATGCCGGCCGGCTGAAGGATGAGCTGACGCCAAACCGCAGGATCGTCCCCCTCGGGTGAGAGCTGGGCGGCAACCGCGTGCACGGTCGAGAAGACACTGTAGTTGATAATCCCCACGCTCAGATGTTTGATGTTCTCCCTGGGCAGGGCCGCGACGACGTCGTCCCCCTGGCCCTGCTTGGCTCCTGCCAGGCACTCGATAAAGGACTCCAGCTCGCGGATGGAGAGGTCCTTTTCAAAAAGGAGGTGAGAGATGCCGAGGGAGTGAAAGAAATCAAGAAAGTTTTTGAAGTGGACGTCTTTGGCTTGGCAAAAACTGCCATCCAGGAAAAGGGCGTCTTTGGCAATGCCCAGGAAAAGAAATGCGCGGTCCTCGATCGCTTCAAGGATCTGGCCCTGGAGTTTTTCGACGTTTTGCTTGAGGAGTTCGTGACCGGCGGCGTAGAGCTTGCCCGCTTTGATGGTGCGCATCAGAGCGGCAACCAGGTCCTGAATGCTGCTGGGCAGGGGGTAATATGCTTTGCCTTGATCAGGGCTCATCCTCACCCCGGGGGTCTGGCGGCGACAACACGGCTCATAGGATACGCGATGGCGCGCCTTATGTCAATGGAGAACGAACCGGGCGATGAAGTTCTTCTGGTGTTGCGTCGCGCCGGAAGCACGGAGATCAAGCCTTTTCAGACACTGCAATTTGTGTTAGAGAAACCCCAAGCGATGAACGAGGTGAATGGAATGAATGAAGAACAAGGACTCGGAGCCGTGAAAGCATGATCCGCACACCGGGAAAGGTCACAGAGAGAATCACCTTGTTGGGGGCGCCGGAATTGTGCCTGTACCACGTGGACGGAGGCGGAGAGTCGGTGCTGATCGGAGGCGGCATGGCGCACCTCGCTCCGCAGATTCTTCCGCAGGTAGAGTCTTTCCGCATTGATGTGAAGAAAATCAGAAGACTCATCATTCTTCACACTCACTTCGATCATTGCGGTCTGGTGCCTTATCTGAAGAATTTATGGCCCTGGATGAAAATCGCGGCTTCGGAGCAGGGCAAGTCATGCCTTTCCGACCCCAACCTGACGCAGCACGTGGCCGGTCTCAACCAGGCGATGATCGTCAGGGATGGGCTTGAACAAGCGGCGGCCCGGCTCTGTTTCGAGTTTACAGGCATCGAGGTGGAGGAGATCTTGAAGGAGGGAGACCGGTTGGTCTGCGGGGACCTCACCATCGAGATTCTGGAGGTGCCCGGCCATTCCTCCTGTTCCATCGCCGCGTATGTGCCTGAAGAAAAGGCTCTCTTTGCGTCCGATGCCCTGGGCGTGCACTATCCCGGGCTCGTCTTTGCGGCAGGCAATTCGAACTTCGATCTCTTCGAGACAAACGTGCGGCGGTTGGCCGGCTTCGATGTGGAAGCGGTTCTGCTGGAGCATTTTGGAGGGGCCTTGGGTGACGAGGCCAGGAGCTTGCTCCTCAGATCCATAGAGGCAGCAAGGGAGGCCCGGTCCGCCATGCTGGAGAGCTATCGCCGAACAGGAGATGTGACCAAGACCGCCCAGGAGATCACGCGGTCCATTCTGGATCGGACGCCGGGTAATTTTCTGATCGAGGATGTTCTGTTCGTGGTCATGGAACGAATGGTCAAGTTCATTGTCAAAGCGCACGAACGAAGAAACGGGCTCCGCTGAAGTCGAAATTTAAAACATCATCACGAAAGCACGAAAGAAGGAAAACACGAAGAAACCAGAAAGGAGAGAGCTATGTTTTTTGAACTGCGGCAGTATCGGATCAAGAAGGGGAAGATGAAGCAATGGGTGAAGTACATGGAGGAAGTCCTGCTTCCTTTCCAGATCTCCCAGGGCATGGTGGTGATCGGCAGTTTTGTGGGCCAGGAGGAAAAGGACCTCTACGTGTGGATCCGCCGGTTCGAAAGCGAGCAGGAGCGGAAAAGACTCTACAAGAAGGTCTATGAGAGCGAGATCTGGCTCAAGCAGATCAAGCCCGAAGTCGACAAGATGCTCATCCGGCCCAAGATGGTGGTGACGCGCCTGGAGGCCACGCCCAAGTCCATTATTCATTGATCATTTTCCTTCTTCCTGAATGACAGGAGGAAACCACTATGAAAGGTCTTGTTGTCCGGTGGCTGTTCCTGACAGTCGCCATTCTTGTAGCAGCGCACCTCATCGAAGGCATAGAGGTGAAAGGCTTTTGGAGCGCTTTTCTCGCAGCCGCGATTCTTGGCGTGTTGAACGCCCTGTTCCGGCCAGTCCTGATCATCCTGACCCTGCCGATCAACATACTGACCTTAGGCCTCTTCACCTTTGTCATCAATGCGATCCTGATGATGATGGTTTCGGGTGTGGTCGGAGGGTTTGAAGTGCACGGCTTCTGGTCAGCCCTTCTCGGGTCTCTCGTCATCAGCCTTGTCAGTTGGCTTCTGAACTCCTTCATCAATGAGCAGGGAAGGGTAGGCTACGTTGACCTGAAAAAAAGAGAGGATGGGAAGTGGGAGTAGGAACATCCCTTCAACTTCATGAAGGGACGCTGGGAAAACACTTTCCGGTTAGGATTCAGAAGAAGTCGTCGGAGGGGTCGCTTTGGCATCAGACGTTTCGCGCTTGAGAATAGCATTGAGGTTAGCGGTGACCTTTGTCGTCATGGGCGCGGCATTTTTCGGGTCAGCCGGTACGGTTGTGTGGTTCCGAGCTTGGCTCTACCTGGTCATTCAGTTTTGAGAGAATGGTTTTTCTCAAACCGGGGGCAAAAGGCTGGGACAAGATCATTGTCCTCGTGTCCACCGTCGTCTTCATCCCTTATCTCCTGTTACCGGGACTGGATGCGGTTCGATACCGATGGTCTTCGGTATCACTGCACGTCTCGATGATCGGCTTTGCAGGAGTGATCGGTTCGCTTCTGTTGTTTTTTGCAGTTCTGCGCGAAAACGCGTACTTGTCGCGGTTCGTGGAGATCCAAAAGGAAAAGGGGCACAAAGTCATCACAACGGGACCCTACCGATACGTCCGCCACCCGATGTACGTCGCTCTAATCTTCCTTCTATACTCAATTCCAATTGCTCTGGGCTCCCTCTGGACTTTCATCCCTGCGACAGTTCTCACCCTGCTTTTCGTTGTTCGCACCTATCTCGAGGACAAGACCCTTAGCCGGGAACTGGATGGTTACGAGGCATACACGGGGAAAGTCAAGTACAGACTTTTCCCCGGGATCTGGTAGATATTTTTGGAAAATCTCCGTAAGGAAACGGTTGGCTGCGCTCGAACCAGCGTCGCCTCTGCCTTGATTGCAACCCTGTCATTGTCCATGCGATCGAATTGAACATCGGATTATTCAGCAAGAGGAACAACTGCTCGCTTTTGATCATAACCCGTAGCCGTTATACCCATAAAGTACACATCGAGAAAGTTCTTGCTATTGGAGAGAATCTCTAGTATTCATGCCTTACTTATCCCAAAGCCGTAACCTGTAGCTTGCGCAAAAGGGCTAGGCATCTTCAAAACTCATCAGCGCAACATCTATCTATTACAAGCCTGTTATATTATCTTGAGAAGAAAACAGTCGGGGGTTACACTCGGGTTCTCTCATATGTCCAATGCACTCACCATGCAAGAGGTTTTTTCCAGACCCACCTATCGATCCGATTATGCAAGAGCCAAGGCACGGCAAACCTGCATCGTATGCGGCCGCCCCGCGTTAAGATTCCGGGACTCCTCTGCGAGATTTGAGTACACCGTTTCTGCTCTGTGCCAACAGTGCCAGGACCAGCTGTTCTATTCCAGGGAAAGGGGGAAAAGAGCATGAGGGTGAAATGCATTTCGTGCGGGAATGAGCTGAACCTGGATCACTGGGTCTTCGAGGATTATTCGGGCCCGGTGAAATGCTTTTCTTGCAGCGCCATGATGGAGCTGAACTCTACGGCCGGCGAGGTGCATTCAATAAACCCGCTGGCAATGCAAGAGAACAAGAGAACTTCAGCCAATCCGTCAGAGAAGCGCCTGTAGCAAAGGGACTCCTATCCGCTCGGTGATTCCTGCTGCTGCTTTATTTCGCTTCCTTTTCCACCACCTTTACTGCAAGCCAATCGCCCCAAAATCCTTTGGGGCGAGTTCTTGAATAAGGGAGGGGATCTTATGGGAAACGAGCACTTTACCACCTCGCAAGAGGACAATGCGACGCTCAAGCAGCGGCTTGAAGACCAAAATGAGGAAATGGCCAACTCCAAGAAGGTCCTGAAGGAAGAGATTTTCAAGCGATGGAGGGCTGAGGAAGCGCTCCGTGAGAGCGAAGAGAAAAACAAGAGGTTGCTCGAGAGTTTCGAGGACGGGTACTTTGAGGTGGATCTCAGCGGGAACCTGACCTTCTTCAACGAATCCCTTTGCCGGATGGTGGGGTACTCCCCGCAGGAGATGATGGGAATGAACAACAGGCAGTACATGAGCCCGGCAACTTCAAAAAAGGTGTTTGACACGTTCAATGAGGTCTTTCGGACCGGTAAGGCGACGAAAGCTTTCGGCTGGGAGCTTGTGAGGAAGGACGGCCAAGTGCGGCAGGTGGAGACCTCCGTTTCTCCGGTCTTTGGGCCTGAAGGAGACAAAATAGGGTTTCGCGGGATTGCGAGGGATGTGACCGAGCGCTGGTTGGCTGAACGAGCGTGTCGAAAAAGCGAGGAGAAGTACAGGGAGATCATCGAAAGCATTGAGGACGGGTACTATGAAGTGGATCTCAAGGGAAACCTGGTGTTCTTCAACAACGCTCTGAAAAGGATTCTCGGTTATTCGTCAGAGGAAATGATGGGGATGAACAACCGGAAATACATGAGCGAGCAGACCGCGAAGACCGTCTATGCGACTTTCAATGAAGTGTATCGAAGCGGAAAGCCGACCAAAGCGTTTGATTGGGAACTGAGCACAAAGAACCGGGAAAAAAGATACCTCGAGACCTCTGTAGCTCCTGTTCGGGATTCGTCAGGGCAAATGACAGGGTTCAGCGGAATAGCGCGGGACGTGACAGAGCGTCGGTTGGCCAGGAAGACCCTCGAAGAGAGCGAACAGAAGTACAGGACAATCCTTGAGACGATTGAAGACGGCTATTATGAAGTCGACCTGGAAGGCAGCATGACCTTTTTCAATGAAGCCCTGTGCAGAATCACCGGGTATTCCCCGGAAGAACTTCTTGGAATGAACAATAGGAAGTACACGGAACCTGAGATGGCGAAAAAAATGTTCGCAATATTCAATAGGGTGTATCGCACTGGAGAGCCTTCAAAGATTGATGACTACGAGGTGATCAAGAAGAATGGCACTAAAGCCGTGCTCGAGTTGTCCACCGCCATCATACGCAATCCCGCGGGTGAAGCGATCGGGTTTCGTGGTATCGCCAGAGACATTACCGAGCAGCAGAGGATGAAACAAGCGCTGAAACAGAGTGAAGAGAAATACCGCACGATCCTTGAGAGCATCGAGGACGGGTACTACGAAGTGGACATCAGAGGAAACTTTGTCTTCTTCAATGAGTCCATGTGCAACATTTTGGGTTATTCCGAGCACGAATTGAAGGGCATGAACAACCGACACTTTATGAGTGAGGAGACCTCGAAGAGAGTGTTTCAAACTTTTAATCAGGTCTATCAAACCGGAAAGCCTGCCAAGGCTTTGGGTTGGGAACTGATCAGAAAGGATGGAGAGAGAAGGTATATAGAAACGTCGATCTCGCTGATGCAGACTTCGGAAGGCGAGCCTGCCGGATTCAGGGGCATCGCCAGAGACATCACGGGCATCAAGCGGCTGGAGAAAGCAAAGGAGAGAGCCATAAACCATTTGTCTCACGAACTGGGGACACCGCTTTCGATCATTGAGGGAGTCGTCAAAAGAATCCCTGATGAACTAACAAAAGGAAATGTGGAAAGAATTCATGAATGGGTCGAGAGGGTGAAGCGGAATCTCATGAGACTGAGAGAACTTCAATCCAAAATCGACGACATTCTGAATGAAAGGCCGGCACTCGAAAAAGAGAGAATCATTCATCTGGTAGATGCCGCCATTGCCTTTCTGGATGAAGTGAAAGATGAGCCCCTGAAGGAAAGCACTGAAGCGCTGCGGCAAAACATCGTGAGAAGGCTGGACTCTCTCCAGAGAGTCGAAGAGAGCCGAAAAGAAACCATAGCCCTTGACGCCTTTGTCCATCAGTTGTGTCAGGATACCCGTTTATCCATGAAAGATCGACAGGTGGAAATCGTCGAAAGGGTCGAAAAGGGAGTTTGCGTTGAAATGGATCCGAAGGTCTTGAAGAAAGTCTGTGACGGATTTCTCAAGAACGCCATCGAAAACACCCCGGATGAGGGAAGGATCGAAATCGAGCTCAGGAAC
>JALOPA010000411.1 GCA_025454125.1 Thermodesulfobacteriota bacterium | reverse complement strand
TGACAGGGCTTCCCATGATTGAAAAGCTGGCAAAAACAATGTTCGACGAGTTCTAGAGCGCAGGAGTCTCGACATGAATCAAATCAGCGTCAGCATGACCCAGTACATGAAAGATCATCCGAAGCTGAAATACATCTTCTTCGGAGGCAAGGGCGGCGTAGGAAAGACGGTCATGGCCGGTGCAGCAGCCCTCTGGTCCGCCAAGCAGGGGAGAAAAACCCTTTTGGCTTCCACCAACCCTGTGCACAGCCTCTCAAACCTGCTGGAGCAGGACGTGTTCGGGAAGGCCGCCGTTGTCTGCGACGAGCAGAACTGCTACGCCTTTGAGATTGACACCAAAGACACGATCGAGCGCTCCAAGCAGGAGATCAGGGAAAAGATCAACTGGTTTCTCCGTTTCGCCGACATCACGACCAAGGCCGATGAATTCATCGAGTCCGCCACCATGAACCCCGCTTTTGAGGAGTCGGCCATGTTCGAAAACATGGTGGAGCTCATGTTCAAAGACGAGTACGACTTTTACGTCTTCGATACCGCTCCTACGGCCAATGCCCGAAGGCTGCTCGGCATGTCCAAAGTCTACTCCCTCTGGGTGGACAAGATGCTCAAAAGCAGGGAAGAAGCCAAATCCCTCAGAGAGCTTCTCTCCTTCACCAAGAAAAAGGAGGAGGATCCTCTTCTGGATTATCTTTTGAAGTTCAAGGATCGCATGGGCAAGGCTCAGGGACTGCTCACGGACGACAACCTCACGGCCTTCTTTTTCGCCACCTTGCCGGAAAGCCTTCCCATCGCCGTGATCACCCGGTTCATCAACTGGTTCCATGAATTCGGAATCCCGGTCGGCGGGGTGGTGGTGAACGGCCTGATCCAGAAGGAACAGGTGGGGAAAGACGCCGCGGAGTTTGTTCTGAACCGTGTCAGCATGCAGGAAGAGCACATGGGAGAGATTTGGAATATTTTTCAGGACCGCGTGAGGGCGGTCATCCCCCTCTTTGAAACGCAAGTCAAAGGGTTCAAAATGCTCACCCGGCTCATGGAGCACCTTTTTGTCTGACAGGGGCTAAGAGACTGTACTATACCAATCCCCACTCGTCTCCTCGGAGAAGGTGAGGAGAGGAGCCCTTCCTCGATCTTGGGGATTTTGCCGGCATCAGTGGCAGAGAAGCACAGAGACCTGCGAAACGGTTTTTTCATTCCGTGTTTTTGACTGATCCCCTCATCACCGAGATTATCGGACGGCTGGATCGAGGGGATTTTCAATTTGGAGATGGCATTCCGCAATGAATCAAGAACATCTGGAGACGGACATTCTGATTATCGGCGGCGGTGTGGCGGGCCTCAACGCGGCGCTCACCGCCCGAGAAGCCGGCCACGACGTGATCGTCATGGACAAGGCGGTGATCGAACGAAGCGGTCACACCGCAGGAGGCATCGATCACTTCGCGGCCTACCTTGAGACAGGTCCTGATTGGGACACTCGCGGCGCTTACCTCGAGTTCACGGGCCGCAGCGCCAGGGGCGCAACGGATCTCTCGGTTGTGGAGAAGGTTTACTGCGACGAGCTGCACGCAGCCATCGAGCGGTACGAACAGATCGGCTGCAGCCTGCGAAGGCCGGACGGCACCTACTTTCGCACTCAGTCCTTCGGTCAACCCGGCCCCTGGTGGATCAATTTCAACGGCAAGCGGATGAAGCCGTTTCTCGGGAGGGCCGTGCGAAAGTCGGGGTGCCGCGTCCTGGACCGGGTCAGCACGGCGGATCTTCTCGTGCAGGATGGAAGGGTTTGCGGCGCTGCGGGTTTCCACATCCGGGAGGGGACCTTCTTTGTGGTCAAGGCCAAGGCCGTGCTTCTGGCCACCGGAGGAACGAACCGGATCTACCAGAACCCCACGGGCCTGAGCTTCAACTGCTGGATGTGCCCTGCCAACACCGGAGACGGAGAGGCCATGGCTTTTCGCGCCGGCGCGAGGCTCGCCAACGTGGAGTACCTGCGAATGACTGTGGTGCCGAAAGGGTTCAGCGCTCCCGGGCTGAATGCGCTGGTGGGAATGGGCGGCATGTTGATCAACGGGTTGGGCGAGGAATTCATGGTTCGCTATGACCCCATGGGAATGAAAGGCGCCCGCCACAAGCTGGCTCACGCCATATTGAGCGAACTGAAAGCTCATCGTGGCCCCATTCGCGTGGATTGCCGGCACCTTGCCCCTGAGGCCCTGAGACACTTGGTCACCACCCTTTCCTACGACAAGGATACCCTGCCGGACTACTTTCAGCAAAAGGGGATTGATTTGTCCAGGGACCTGCTGGAGGTGGCCACGTCCGAGGGGATGCAGGGCGGTCCCAACGAAGTCTGCGGAAGCGGAGTCAAGATCGACGGCGATTGCGCCACGAATGTCCCCGGCCTCTTTGCTGCGGGCAATTCAGCGGACCAGTGCCGAAGCCTGCACATGGCGGTCACGAGCGGGATTCATGCGGGCCGCAGCCTGTCCGCTTGCGCGGCACGAACGGGCAAGAGCGGGCCGCCGATTGCCGAATCTCAGGTGAAGGAAATCAGGGAGCGCGTCTTTGCGCCCATGCAGGAGTCGAGGAACGTCTCCTGGCAGGAATTCGAAGGCGTACTCCAGCGTATTTTGACGGAAGGGATGGGCCCGGCCCGATCGGAATGGGGAATGAAGAAGGCGTGGCAGAGCTTGGACCTCCTGGATCGCTGGAAGGACCAGGTGGGCGTAAAGACCTATCACGACCTTTGCCGTTCTCAGGAAGTCTACAACATGATCACCGTGGCAAGGTGCATGATCACGGCTGCGCTGCACCGGAAGGAAAGCCGGTTCGGCCAGTGCCACTATCGCCTCGACTTCCCGGAAACGGATGACGTGAACTGGCTGGGACAAGTTGTCATCATGAACGATGGGAAGGGAAAAGCGCAGCCTGTGTTTTTGCCGATTCAGTATGCGTCCACTGCTGTTATTTGAGGCCGGCGCCATAAGGGACAAAGGGACAGAGCGGACGGGTTTTTCTGCTTTGTGCCTTTGCCCCTTTGTCCCTTTGTGCCTGCAGCGTGGTTCACAGAATCTTTGCTTAAAGGCGAGGGGCCTTCTCCCCTTTCCTAAGACCGATAATATGGAGAATCAAACATGCCTCCAGTGATCAACAAAGAACTTTGCACCGGGTGCGGGACCTGTGAAGACTCCTGCCCTCTGGATGTGATTTACATGGACGAAGAGGAGAACAAGTCCTTCGTGAAGTATCCGGACGAGTGCTGGCATTGCGGCTCCTGCCGGCAGGATTGCCCTGAAGGGGCCATCGAGATTCGCTTCCCCCTTCGCATGATGGTGAGCGCGGGAGTGGTGCCGTATTGAATCAGTAAACAGTTATCAGTGAACAGTAAGCAGTTGAAAACCAAGAAGACAGTGGGAAGAAGTGCCTAAAATGCCTAACGTGCACTAAAGTGCCTAAAATTGGAAAGCAAAGAAATGAAGAAAGAATACAGCCTAGCCGCCGGCCGCTGAGGCGGCCAGTTTGATCGAACAGGAAACTTGACGGCTTCGAAAGAAGCCCGCGAGGTCGTCACTCCCGCGAAGGCGGGAGTCCAGAGCACTGAGGAAAGACTGGATTCCCGCCTTCGCGGGAATGACACAACAAAGGCCTTTTGACTCTCAAACGGGTGCAAGTTTCATACAAGAAGACAGGAGACAGAATGAAAAGCAAGAAATTAGAACCAATCACGAAAGCACGAAATTTGGAAAGCACGAAAAAGGACCTGGGTTTCCATATAACCCCCTCTTCTTTCGTGCTTTCGTCCCTTCGTGTTTTCGTGGTGAGCCCTTGGGTTTTATTCTGGATTCTGTCTCCTGTC
>JALOPA010000410.1 GCA_025454125.1 Thermodesulfobacteriota bacterium | reverse complement strand
CCGGAATTTTATCGGCAATTGACGGGACCACTGGGGCGGCTGGACTTTCTGCGAACAGCACCGGCTGACCCTTTGGATTCATCTCTCGGAAGGTGTTCCCACCCATTCACAGAGGGTCGGCGCAGAGAGGCGCGGTAAGAGTTTCCCCTTTACCACAGAGCCGATTATTATCTTTTGAAATTGTTACATATTCCAGGTGCTCGATCGTTTCCGGCTTGAGCCCCCTGAACTTGGTTGTCCGGCCACTCCTAAGCCATTTACACCTACCCAAAGGAAGAGCATAATGCCCTTCAAAAGAAACAGGGCTGGACTGACCATGAAGGAAATCCGTGAATATGCCTTTAAGTACCTCGTCCGAACCCCTAAGGGAGGCTCTTTGCCTGTGGATTTTTCCGAAGAGGTGGCCCGGAGGGTGGAGCGTTTCCATCAACAGCTTCCGGGGTACCGACCCACCGATCTTGTGCGCTGGAGCCATCTCGCGGAAGCGTGGGGCGTCAAAGGCGTCTTCATAAAAGACGAGTCGACCCGCTTCAACCTCAAGGCCTTTAAGGTCCTGGGAGGCAGTTATGCCGTGGCCCGCCTGATGTGTCGAAAATTGGGCATGAGTCCGGATGACATCGATTTCGCCTACCTTGCCGGCGATGAAGCGCGGGAGCGTATCGGCCGGATCACCTTCACCACCGCCACAGACGGCAACCACGGACGGGGCATTGCCTGGACCGCGGAGCAGCTTCACCAAAACGCGGTCATCTACATGCCTAAGGGCGCCGCCCGCTCTCGGGTGGAGAACATCCGCACCCACGGGGCGACCGTGATCCTAACCGACCTCAACTACGATGACGCCGTCCGGTTGTCCTGCCGAATGGCGAAAGAAAATGGCTGGACTGTGATCCAGGACACGGCCTGGGAAGGCTATACGGAGATCCCCCTCTGGATCATGCAGGGGTACATGACCATGTGCGTCGAAGCGGCGGACCAGATGGCCCTGACAGGGCTCCGGCCCACACACGTGTTCGTTCAGGTCGGCGTGGGCGCGCTGGCAGGTGCTGTGGTCGGATGCCTGCTCAACAAGTTCAGCAATCCCCCCCCCAGGTTCATCACCATGGAGCCCAACAATGCGGCCTGCGTTTTCGCGTCCGCCTCAGCCGCTGACGGCCGTCCCCATGCGGTGACCGGCGATCTGAATACGATCATGGCCGGCCTGGCCTGCGGTGAGCCGAACCCCATGGCCTGGGAAATCCTGCGCGACTTCTGTTGCTGCTATGTAGCTTGTGATGACTTCGTCGCCGCCAACGGAGTTCGCATCCTGGCCAATCCCTTAAAAGGCGATGCCCGCGTGGAAGCAGGAGAGTCCGGGGCCGTGGGCCTGGGCGTGCTGGATCTCCTCTGCAACAACGACAAATTTGGGGGATTGAAACAGGAGCTGGCAATCGATTCCGATTCAACCCTGCTCTTCTTCAACACCGAAGGGGCCACCGACCCTGAGAGTTACCGTGAGATCGTCTGGCACGGAAGATATACGTTTTGATGTCAACGTGAGGGGCAGGGCAAGCGATATCGTTTATTTGGGGAACTCCCATTGATCGGCCGTGAGGGTTTTCGTGCCTTTGAGGGACCTCAGGCACGCTCTCGCAACATCAGTGTCGTAGAACACACCTTTGTGCTTATCAATTTCTTTGAGGGCTGTCTCAATTCCCAAGCCAGGTCTGTACGCTCTGCGACCTGAAATCGCTTCCACCACATCGGCAACCGCCAAAACACGGGCTTCCAGCCGAATCTCATCCCCCTTGAGCCCTTGTGGATAGCCGGACCCATCGAGCCGTTCATGATGCTGGAGCACCGTTTCCGGTGTGGGCCAAGGAAAGTCGACCTCCTTGAGGATTTCACAACCTCTTCGAGGGTGCTCTTTTATGATCGAAATCTCTAAGGGAGTCAGAGCCCCGGGCTTTGTCACGATTTCTGTCGGTAAAGACATCTTCCCCATGTCATGAACCATCGCAGCGACTCTGATCCCTTCGATCATGTCGGCAGGCAGCCCCATTTCCTTAGCAATGCCCTGTGCAAGCTTTGCCACCTTTTTCTGGTGTTTCGCTGTGTACGGGTCCTGGGATTCTGTCAGGAGAGATACGGTTTTGACAAAGGTTTTATAGGTCTCCGTCGCTCTTCTCGATGAGTCGAATTCTGCCAGGTGGCTTTCAACGGTAAAGAACCACGCAAAGAAATCCGAGGGATTGCCCTTTTGGCCCCAAAGGCTCTTTCGCAATTCATGAAGCTTTTCAGAGTCACCATATTTTTTTGTTAACCAAAAGTACTCCGGCCAATAGTCCGTCTCAGTTTGAGGGCTGACTGTATAGGGCATGAGCGACTCCTCCGGTGCAGTAAGCGTGTCTGTTTTCAGTATGCTGCCCGATCCACATTTTTGTTCTTGAGTGTCCTATTCGAGGGCTGGGTAATACTCCACTCGCCCGACTACCTCTCTTTACGAAGGCTTGAATCCGAGCCCAGCCAGGAGCTGAGCTTGCTGTACACGTCGAAGACGCGATCATACAGCAAGTCTGAAGATATTTTCCGATACCCCCTGGTCTCTTCCCTTTCGAGAAGTTCCTTGCAGAGTCTCCTGGTCAATTCATTCGCGTTGTTCTTGATCAGATCCAGCATCTCGAAATAGAACATATCTCCTCCTTCTTCCCATTGATCAATGCAGCAAAACCAGGATGTAATGATATGAATAATAAGAAGAATATCGTCAGGTGCAAGGGTCTTGCCCTCATAAATATCTGATGCGCGGGAAGCTCAGCCACAAAACAGGAAAGAAGGCTGGCATGGTGGTTTCCCCCCGGCAGAGGGCCGGTGCCGCACTCCGGAAGTCCTGTTCAGTCAGTCATGGAACGAAGGCTTCGCGCAGGGCCGAGGCTGAAAAGGGTCAGGCCTTGAGACGGTCAATGAGATCCTTCATGAATGACTCGCGTTCCTTGAGGGACCTGCGGAACTCGCGGTCATCGGTATTGACGATCTCGATGCGCAGCATGGGGTAGTATCTCTCCAGGACCTCCAGGAGTTTCCTTTCTTCCTCGGGAGTCAGACTGAGTTTTGACATGGTCACGCTCCTTTTCAAGAACCCAATCGAGTCTCTTGGATCGATCAAAAGGGTGAAGGTATGCCGCTTCAGAGCTTCAGCGATTCCTTCGTGAGCCCGGTGGGATAGACCGGGAAGATCTCGAACTTCATGACATCCCGCCAGGGGGCGCGTGCCGCGATAAGCCCCTTGGCATCCGTGTTCACCACGTAGAACGTGCGTCGTCCCTGCAGGTCATAGTACTCCGAGATCACCTTCACGTCCTCGGGCCACTTCCAGGTAACGCTGCGTGTCCTTACTTCCCGCTCGTCGCAGGGTTCCCAGGAACAGATCATCATGAACAGCATGGTGTCACCTCCTGCATTGGTTTGTGTTTCGGGTCCTATTCCACACAGTCCTCTTCCACCGGGATGAGGGGCCCGGCACCCGGAGAAAGGGTAATTTCAAGGTGTCTCTGCGCATGGGGGAATGTCATGGAATTGCAACAGACTCAGTGCAGTCAAGTGTGTTCCACCTGATAAAGTAATGGGGGCGATGGCAGAGTCAATGCCGGTGCTGCAGAAATCAGGTTCAGATCAGATATAGCCCGTCTTTGCAAGGAAAGAGTACCATGCACGTCCCCTGAGACCCGGGTTGAACACGAGCCAGTGGCCGCCCCGGAGGAAGACGTGCTCCGGCCAGCCCCAGCGTTCGCACAGGAGGTGCGTGTATTCGAAGGGGCAGAGCAGGTCGCCCCGGGAGGCGATGACGAGGATCCTGTCCCGGGACAGGCGTGGTGAAA
>JALOPA010000409.1 GCA_025454125.1 Thermodesulfobacteriota bacterium | reverse complement strand
CATGTGGACGTGGATCCGGTCAAACACATGATGGCGCCCGGTCTGATCCACTTCAAGAACATGCACCAGGAACCAAAGGGGAAGTGAAGGCTAAACTGTTAGGCGAGAACAATGGATGCCAAGGAAAAGAACGTGTTCATAACCGGTGCCGGAGGGTACATCGGCAGCCTGACGGTTGCGGCTCTTGCCGGGAACCGGCACAGCGTGAACAAGATCACCGCTGCCGACATCCGGCCCGTGCCGGAAGACCGCCGGATCGCCGGAGTGCAGTACGTTACAGCAGACATTCGAGACCCCGAGCTTGGAAAATTGTTTCAGGAGTACCAGGTGGACGTTGTCGTTCACCTGGCTGCGGTCGTCAATCCGGGCAAGAAACCGGACCGGGCGTTCCTTCACACTGTGGAGGTGGAGGGCACACGCAATGTCCTGAAGGCATGTGTTTCCGCAGGCGTCAGGAAGTTCATCTACACCTCATCGGGCGCAGCCTATGGATACTACAGCGACAATCCTGAATGGTTGACGGAGGACGACCTTATTCGAGGCAATGCCGAGTTTCCCTACTCGGACCACAAACGCCAGGTGGAGGAGATGCTGGCCGAACACAGGCAAGCACATCCGGAGGTGAAGCAGTTGATCTTCCGGTGCTGCACGATTCTGGGAGCCACGGCGAAAAACCAGATCACCGACCTCTTTGACGGGAAAAGAGTGATGGGGCTGTCCGGCTGCGAGATCCCCTTCGTGCTCATCTGGGACATGGACGTGGTCGGGGCTATTCTCAAAGGCATCTGCGAGGGAAACTCTTCCGGCATCTACAACGTGGCTGGGGACGGGATTCTGACCATGAAGGAGATGGCGGGTATCATGGGAAAACCGTATGTGGCGGTGCCGCCGGGGCTGATCAAAGGGGCCCTCTGGGTCATGAAAAAACTGGGGGTGACCCAGTACGGACCTGAGCAGGTTAATTTCCTGCGATACCGACCTGTTCTGTCGAACAAGAGGCTCAAAGAGGTTTTCGGGTACACTCCGCAAAAGACGACAAGGGACGTGTTTGAATTCTTCTTGGAAAGCAGAAAGAGGGGCGGATGAGCCGAGATCAAGCAGGCTTCTGAAAATCACAATTCGGTCGTCACTCCCGCCCTTCGACTTCGCTCAGGATAAACTCCGGCGGGAGTCTAGAAGAGCCCGGAAACGCTGGATTCCCGCCGGAGTTTATCCGCCTCAGGCGGGCGGGAATGACGGCAAAGACTGAGAAAACCGCTTTTCCCTTGCCCCGCGTTTCGCGGAACAGGTGACATCGACTTTCATTCGCCTTTGCAATACTACTCTGCAGTAAGGAGAGACGAAAACATGGATACCGCGACTGCAGCCAAAGAGTACAAGCTGTCCAGGTTCAGCACCTATTACATTTTCACCCTGCTGTTTCTGCTGTATTTCTTCGATTATGTTGATCGGATGATCGTCACATCCCTTTTCCCCTATATTCAGAAAGAATGGGGGCTGACAGACACCCAATCCGGGCTGCTCGTCTCGGTCGTCTACTGGTCCATCGTCGCCTTTGTCTTTCCCGTCTCGATCCTCGTGGACCGGTGGAGCCGGAAGAAAACCATCGCCATCATGGCCCTCATGTGGAGCGCGGCTACAGCGCTATGCGCCTTCACCAGGAGCTTCCCCCAGCTGCTCATAGCCCGCTCAGGCATCGGCATCGGCGAAGCCGGATATGCGCCCGCAGGCACGGCCATGCTCTCCGGCCTCTTTCCTCCGGAGAAACGCTCCCGCATGATGGGACTCTGGAACATGTCGATCCCTCTCGGCATAGCTGTCGGTATTGCCGTCGGAGGATTTGTGGCCCAGCACTGGGGATGGCGGCATGCCTTTGGCCTGGTGGCTTTTCCAGGTGCGATTGTAGCGATTCTGTTCTTTTTCGTAAAAGATTATAAAACAGTGGATCTGGTGAAAACCGTGGGATCCCCAGGAGAGGGGACCAGCAAAGTCAGGATGAGCAAGGGGGATATGTTCCGGGAATTCATTCACACCCCGTCCCTGATCTTGACCAATCTGGGGTTTATCGGCTGCATTTTCGTCAACAACGCCATTATTGTCTGGCTCCCCACTTATCTTCACCGCGTGGAAGGCATCTCCATGAGCGAGGCAGGAACGAAAGTGGGGGCCATCATGCTATTAGCCATCATCGGCCTTCCCGTGGGAGGGTGGCTGACCGATGTGTGGTTCAAGAAGAATGTGACTTCGCGAATGCGGTTCCCCAGCCTGACCATAGCCCTGAATGCCCTCGTCATATTTGCAGCCTTTTCCCTCCTCGGTGGGAAGGCACAGTATGTGATGCTCCTCCTCATGGGGGTCTTGGCCAGCATGTTCGCTCCGGCGGCCATCATCGTCACCCAGGAGGTGATCCACCCCGGCCTCAGGGCCATCTCCTACTCCGTCTGTGTTGTCATTCAGAATCTCTTCGGCGCGTCCATGGCGCCGATCGTCATCGGAAGACTTTCCGATACTTACGGCATCAAAGTGGCCATGTCGATTCTGCCTGTCTTTCTTCTTGCTTCCAGCCTACTGTTTTTTGCGGGCTCCTTTTCTTACAAGAAGGATCTGGACAAAGTGGAGAAAATTGCTCTGGAGTGCGAAGATTGAACTGCCACACCGTAAGCAGCGGGGTACCGTCCTGTGTCTTTGACCGTCATTCCGTGCTTGACACGGAATCCATCTTGATTTTCTGAATACCGGCTTTCGCCGGTATGACGAATTCGCGGCAAGTCGCGGGGAATTAAACCAAAAGAGATTAAAGAATGAGTTTTTCGCTGAAAGATAAAGTGATCGCGGTGACAGGGGGGGCCAGCGGAATCGGCCTGGCCATTTGCAAGCGGTTCGGCCGCGAAGGCTGCCAAGTTGCCGTAATAGACATGAACGGGGAGGAGGCGTCGCGGCAAGCCAAGGCTCTAAAGGCATCGGGTGTTGAAGCCACACCCTTCACCTGTGACGTGAGCCGGGAAGAGGAATGCCAGCAGACCATTCAGACTGTCCTTAATGCTTATGGAGGAATCGACATCCTTGTGAACAACGCCGGCCTGACTCAGCGGAGCGCCTTTGTGGATACCCAAACCGCTGTTTACCAGAAGGTCATGAGCGTGAACTTTTTCGGAGCCCTCTACTGCACCAAGGCGGCGATCAAGAGTCTGATCGAAAGGCGGGGCGTCATTGTCGTCACCTCCAGCCATGCCGGATACGCACCGCTGCTTGGGCGGACAGGTTACAGTGCCAGCAAGCACGCCCTCCATGGTCTCTTTGAAAGCTTGCGTACGGAAGTGAAGAGCCTAGGCGTGCACGTCCTGATGCTCTGTCCCGGATTCACGCGAACGAACCTGCAGGAGAGGGCTCTGGATGGTGATGGCAGCGTCACCCGGCACCCACAGTCAAAAGTCGGAGCGGAAGACACACCGGAACATGTGGCTGAGGCGGTGTTCCAGGGGGTCCTCAAGAGGAAGCGCATGTTGGTTTTGACGCCGACGGGCAAGATGACTTACTGGCTCAGTCGCCTGGCTCCGGGCCTGTATGAGAAGATCATGGCCAACCGGTTAAAGCAGGAACTCATCCGCCAACGTTAGGAGGACGGGTTCTTCAGGGATGCGATATTTTGAGTGCACGCGCTCATATTATCGCGATAGGTTGAGTGCATGAAATCGGGAAACTACATCCCCATGCCGGTCGATGCAGAGGCCCTCAGACAACTGTTTCTGGACTCGATGACGTGCCGGTTGTACCTGGCAAACTCACTGTGAATCAGCAGTCATCGCATGATGAGCCGATCGAGTTGTAAGAAACTTATCCCAAATTTTCTCGACGAATCC
>JALOPA010000779.1 GCA_025454125.1 Thermodesulfobacteriota bacterium | reverse complement strand
GCCGGGTCTCGGAGATCGTGCCCGCTCTCGATCCGGCGAGCCGCTCCTTCATCGTGAAAGTGGATCTGCAGAATCCTGAGGCCCCAACGCATTTTCGATCCGGACTTTTCGGCAAGGCCCGCTTCAGCACAGGAACCAGGGAAGTCCTGACGGTCCCGGTCGAGAGCATCGTGGAGCGGGGTCAGCTCACCTTTGTCTTCGTGGCGGACTCTTCACAAACCGCCCGAATGAGGCTGATCCAGACGGGCAAGCGCTATGCCGATCGCATCGAGGTCCTCTCCGGGCTGACCCAAGGCGACCCGGTGATCCTTGAACCCCTGCCTGGAATCAAGGAGGGGGCAGCCGTGGAACCGGGAGAAAAGCCATGACCGGGCGAGTGGGATTCGCGGGAAGCCTGGCCCGCGCCTTCATTCACTCCAAACTCACCCCTCTTTTCATTGTCGCGTCCCTCCTCATGGGCTTGGGAGCGGTCCTCCTTCTTCCCAGGGAAGAAGAGCCCCAGATCATTGTTCCCATGATCGACATCTTCGTCCAGATGCCCGGGGCCTCGGCCAAGGAAGTGGAGGAGCGGGTGACCAAACCCATGGAAAAGCTCCTCTGGGAAATACCGGGAGTGGAGTACATCTATTCCACTTCCTCGCCCGGCTCCTCCATGACGATCGTGCGCTTTTACGTGGGCCAGGACGAAGAGAAGAGCATCGTTCGCCTCAACCAGAAAATGTTCGCCAACTTCGACCTGATCCCTGCCGGCGCAACCCAGCCTCTCATCAAGCCGCGCTCTATCGACGATGTTCCTGTGCTGGCTCTGACCCTCTGGAGTGAGCGCTATGACCACTTCATGCTGCGCAGGGTCGCGGCCCAGATCCACGACGAACTCAGGGTCACCCTGGACAAAGCCAGGATGGCCGCCTTCGGAATCGCACCGGCCGCTCTGGTCCCTGTTCTCCAGCAGTCCAATCAGCAGCTCCAGGCCGGCCACTTCTCATCCGGCAACAGGGAGTACCTGCTGGAAACCGGGGGTTTTCTGGAGTCGGCGGAGGACTTGGGCCGCGTGGTGGTCGGTGTGTTCAATGACCGGCCGGTGTACCTCCGGGACGTGGCTTCCATCGTAGACGGCCCGGATGAACCTGCAGACTATGTGCTCATCGGCTCAGGAAGAGGTGCCGGTGCCCGCGCGGATCAGGGCCTGAGCCCCGCGGTCACGATCTCGGTGGCCAAGCGCAAGGGGACCAATGCCATTGTCCTGGCGGACAAGATCATTCACAAGGTCAGCAGCCTCAAGGGCTGGCTGGTGCCGGCCGACATCCACGTGACCGTGACCCGGAACTACGGGGAGACGGCAAGCGAGAAATCCAACGAGCTGCTGTTTCACATGATGATCGCCATCTTTTCAGTGGCCGCCCTGATCTGGCTGACCCTTGGGCTGAGAGAGTCGGGGATTGTAGCCACCGCCATCCCGGTCACCCTGGCCCTCACTCTGTCGGTTTTTTTCCTCTACCGGGTGACCCTCTTTGCTCTCATTTTTTCCATCGGCATTCTCGTGGACGACGCGATCGTGGTGGTGGAAAACATGGTCCGCCATTACCGGATGCCGGCGAGCAGGGGACGGCCCATTGCAGAGGTTGCGGTGGAGGCCGTGGACGAGGTGGGAAATCCGACCATCCTGGCCACAGCGGCCGTCATTGCCGCGATCCTGCCCATGGCCTTTGTGAGCGGACTCATGGGGCCTTACATGAGGCCCATTCCCGTAGGCGCTTCGGCCGCCATGCTTTTTTCCCTCCTCGTGGCCTTTGTGGTGACGCCCTGGGCGAGCCTGAGGCTCCTGAATCCTGAGGCTGAAGCGGCTCACACCGAGGAGGGGCGGAGCACCAAAGCCTACCGCAGGGTCATGTCCGCCCTCATCAACGATCCCAGGAAAAGGAAGAGATTCCTTCTCGCTGTCGTGCTTCTGCTCCTGGCCGCGATTTCCCTCTTTGCCTTCAAGGCCGTGCGGGTCAAGATGCTCCCCTTCGACAACAAGAGCGAGTTCCAGGTGATCATCGACATGCCCGAAGGCTCGACCCTGGAGCAGACCGCGGCAGTCACCCAAGAGATGGCCGATGCCGTCCGTCTGATCCCCGAGGTGACCGAGGTGCTTCTTTACATCGGCACGGCGGCTCCCTACAATTTCAATGGGCTGGTGCGCCACTATTTCCTTCGCCGGGACCCTCATTCGGCGGACATGCGCAAGGCTCAAAGCCATGACATTGCCAAGAGGGTTCGTCCGGAACTCGAACGAATCGCTGCCCGTTACCAGGCACGCGTGAAAGTCTCCGAGGTCCCGCCCGGTCCTCCGGTGCTGCAAACCCTGGTGGCGGAAGTCTACGGACCCGACTACCGGCGCCAGATTCAGATTGCCCGTGAGGTCAGGGAGGTCTTTGAAAAGGCAGAAGGCGTGGTGGATGTGGACTGGTACGTGGAAGACGACCAGATCAAGTTCGTGTTCGACGTGAGCCGCGAAAAAGCGGCTCTGAACGGCGTTTCTGTGGAACAGATCGCCCACACCCTTCGAATTGCTGTCGAGGGGATGAAGGTGGGGCTGATTCATGCGCCAAAGGAAAAAGAAGACGTGCCGATCCACCTGAGGCTTCGCAGGAGCGAGCGTTCCAGCGTTCAGGACCTCCAAGCCTTGAAGGTCATGGGCGGCAAAGG
>JALOPA010000408.1 GCA_025454125.1 Thermodesulfobacteriota bacterium | reverse complement strand
AGGACCCGGATAGGTTCTACCGATCCGGGGAGAGAAGTGAGAGCGGATTGAACTGCAGGACTGCAGAACCTGGGTTCCCGCCTTCGCGGGAACGACGGCTCTGCTCTCCAGTTTTGTCATTCCCGCGCAGGCGGGAATCCAGATTCGTCTTCCGCTTGAGCCCCCCTCGGGGGGGCACCTGAGGCCACCCGCTCTGCGGGTGGAGCCTCACTCTTTTGAGTCACGGAACGCAGGGTTTTCTTGGTCGTCCTGGCGACTTTTGAGGACATGAATCCGGAATGCATTCGGGACTCGGGGGACCTGGCCCTGATCAGGAGGATGTGAGGGCATGAGACAGATCAAGTACAGGGCATGGCACTGGCAAAAGAAGCGCATGTTCGAGGTCCGGTCCATTGATTTCACTTTGAACACGGTGAGCGGCGTGTGGACCGGAGCCGGATCCGAAGAGACCGGGCCTGTGAACCTGGATTCCTGCCGATTGATGGAGTTCACCGGTCTGCAGGACATGAAGGGGAGGGAGATCTACGAAGGGGATATTGTGGACGACAGCACCAATCGCATCGGGGTCCAGCAAAACACCCTGGTGGTTCGCTGGAATGATAAGGAGGCGGCTTTTGCGCTCTATGACCCGCGAGGAAGTGTGATCTGGTGGAAACCGCACCTTCAGGAGGTGATCGGAAACATCTGCGAGAACCGCTCGCTCGTGGAGAAAGCCTCATGAAGGCCTTGCGCAGGATGATGTCCCTCTTTGCGCTTTGTATGCTGATCGGCGGATGGCCGGTTGCAGGGGGCAATGCCTTCGGGGAACCCCCGAAGGCCAAGAGTGGAGACCTTCAGTTCCTCAGACAGGACGGGTCCGCAGCCGTGTCCATCACGATTGAAGTGGCCGACACCCCGGAAGCCCGGGTCAAGGGGCTCATGGAGCGCTGGTCCCTTCCGGAGCTCCACGGAATGCTCTTTGTTTTCGATTCCCCTGAGGTGCAGCGGTTCTGGATGCACAACACGCCCCTGTCTCTGGACATGATCTTCGTGGACGAGAATCGCCGCATTCTGAACATCGCTGAATCCACGACGCCCATGTCCAAACAGACCTACGCTTCCAGAGGACCGGCCAAGTACGTGGTGGAAGTGCGAGCAGGATTTTCGAAGCGGCACGGCATCACAGAGGGGATGACCATTCAGTGGACGGTCAGACCCAAAAAATGAAGGACTGCGCGAGTGTGGCGTCTCCCAAATAGGCTGTCATCTCGACCGTAGGGAGAGATCTCTTAGATACCCTGAACACAAAGATTTCTCACTTCGTTCGAAATGACATTTTAATAAACGCACTTTTGAGACGCGACACTAGGAGCAGCGAGGACTGAGCGCATTTCAGAATGCCTTTGTTCCTTGATCCTGCTCGGTCCTCAGTCCTCGTCCCTCGTTACTTTTGTTTCGTCGGAGGAGCAGGCCATGCGGGAAGACGGATGGCATGAGACCCAGATAAGAGTCCGCTACAAGGACACGGATCGAATGGGAGTGGTCTACTACGGAAACTATCTCACCTTTTTCGAAGTCGGCCGGGCTGAACTCATGAGGGAACTCGGCGCCCCCTACTCAACGATTGAGGCCGAGGGCTACACTCTGGTGGTCACAGAAGCCTCTTTGAAGTATCACGCCAACGTGGGGTACGACGCGCTGGTCACCGTGAAGACCAGGATCGGGGACTGCAAAGGCGCCAGGGTTCGATTCGACTACGAGGTGGTGAATGAGGAGGGCAAGCGGCTGGTCACGGGCCACACCGGACACGGCTGCATCAATGCCGCCATGAAACCCACAAGGCTTCCGGAGGACTTGAGGAAACTCCTCGAAACGAAGATCGGGACGCAGGAGCAGAAAGGAAGGCCGATCAGTAGTTCATGATTTCCTGATCGACCCGAAACATGTAAGCGATCAGCGCCGCCCTGGACCACATGCCGTTTCGTTCCTGCCGCCAGTACATGGCCCGTGGGTCCGGATCAATGGCCACGTCGATCTCATCCCGTCTCGGGAAGGGGTGCATGATGACGGCATTGGGTTTCACGTAGGCCATGTTGGCCAGAGTCAATTTGAACTTCGAGAGGTCGGTTTTTCCGGACTCGCCCGGCGTGGAATCGTGCTCGTCCTGGATCCGCGTCATGTAGATGGCATCCGCCTCACCCAGCACCTTTTCAAGTCCGTGGGTCTCGACGTAGTAAGGGATGCCGTGTCGCTCGAGGAACCCGCACACGTCCTCCTTCATTTGAAAGGCAGCGGGCGCGGCATAAATGACCTTCATGCCGCGGAAGTTTTTCATGAGGTACGTCAGGGACCTCACGGTTCTTCCTCTCTTCAGATCCCCGCACATGAGAACGGTTTTTCCGTCAAGGCCGCCCTGGTATTCAAAGGACTGCTGGAGAGTGAAAACGTCGAGGAGCGCCTGGGTGGGGTGCTGGTCGCTTCCCGAACCCCCGTTGATGACCGGAACCGGCCGGTAGGTATGGGTGTTCAGGAGCCAGGCCGCCCGCTCCGCCATGTTCTGGCCCTTGTGCCGCATGATGATGAGGTCGGTGTAAGTGGAGAAGGTTCGGAGGCTGTCATCGAAGCTCTCCCCTTTGACCTCGGAAGAGACGTTGGGGTCCCGGATCTCAGAGGTCTTCATTCCCAGAAGATGGCACGCGTTTTCAAAAGACAGGAACGTTCTGGAAGACGGCTGGGCGAAATAGAGCATGGCCCGCTTGTGACAGAGGAGGCTTTGAATGAACTGAGAGCCCGTCTTGCTTTTTGAAAGGGAACGAATTTGATTGGTAATACGGTACAGCTCGTCCAGGATCGAGCGATTGAGCTGCTGAGAGATAATCATGTCGTAGATGCGACCATCCCTTTCAAAACACTTGATTCTCTCGTCGTTGGGGAGTCTTTCGAATTCCGCGTATTGCTCGTCAAGGATAGACATGGGGCCTCCAGGCAAACGGGCGGTTCAGAGAACCGGGAAAGAGGGAAAGACAAGACCTGACCTCGACCAAAATAAGCCAGGGCCTTGTCCGAAGTCAAGAGGCATGAAAAGCGTCATTTCTTTTTGAAGATTGCCCTCCACCCGGTGGGCTCATTGGGCATGCACGCGCGATAGATCTTGCTTACGCTCCCGGCCATATCGACCGTGTAAAAGGCATCGGGCTCAATGCTTCTCACCATCTGCACCACCTCATTCTGTTCCTTTCTCGGGCAGACCACATAGAGCATTGTGACCGGGCCGGAAAGCCCCTCGCCTTGAAAGGTGGTCACCGCGTGGCCGGTCTGCCTGATTTTTTCGGCGATCTCCTTGCCGCTCCGGGGGCTAATGATCCGCAGGATCACATGCCCGAAGGCCAGTCTCCTCTCAAGAATAATGCCGACCACGTTGCCCGTGGAAAACCCCAGGGCATAGAAGACACCGAGCACCGGTTTTTCCGAGATACTGTGGATGACGGTGGATATGATGACCAGCCACATGCTGACCTCCACGAACCCGAGGAGGAAAGCGATCCTTGTTCGCCCCTGCACAATGCTGATGGTCCTCATGGTTCCCATGGAGACATCTGTAACTCGCGCCAGAAAAATGACGATCCCGAGAAGGAGGGTGGCAAGATCGAATCCCTGCAGCATCGTTGTGTTACCCCGAGGAGACTTTTTGGCCCTCCTTATAGACCCACCCAGGAGCGTTGTCAAAACCTGTGTTCCCGACGGGGTGGACTTTCTTTGAGTGTTTATACCCGTTTCCCCGGGTTTTGAAATTCAGCAGTTGTTTCGGTACCCGTAATAGAGTATCTTGAATTCATGTTTGATGCGTTCGTGAAGATCTGTCCAGCGCGTCACTCCCGCGAAGGC
>JALOPA010000407.1 GCA_025454125.1 Thermodesulfobacteriota bacterium | reverse complement strand
GTTGTTGGCGGCGTCCCTGAGGAGCGGTCCCATGTCCACCCCCGTGAGCTTATGCTTCACAATGAAGGAAGGCGCCGAAGCCGACTGGGCTGAAAACACACCATCGAGGCTGCCGCCATAAAGGCCGGCGGTCAGGGGGTTCACATCCAGCCTCCCGTTGGCCACCTTGATGTCCGCCCGGAGCTGTGAGCACCGGATGTTGGATGCCTTGAGCTGTCCGACGCGGACGGTGCCATCCAGGGTGATTCCTTTGAGCCCCGAGAGGTCGATAGGCTTTTCCGCTGCCTTTCCGGCCGGTTTCGCGTCACCCCTGCCCTCTTTGCCGCTCTCCCCACTCACTCCGGGCCCGGACGTGGCCGTGTAGCGGTCAACATCCAGTTTGTCCACCTTCACATCGAACGTATACGAGGGCGAAGCGAAGCGGGCGATCCCCGCCTTGCCCTCGATCCGGCTCTCATCCAATTGAGTCACAAAATCGATGACAGCGGTTTCCTCGGCCAGGTTCAGACGCGCCGATCCTTCGATCTTTGCATCGACGGGGCTTTGGGGAAGCGATGGATCTTTCGCATTGACCGTGGCGCTGAACCGTGGAAGCTCATAGGCTTTGGCCTCGATACTGCCGCTGATTTCGGATGCCAGGGTTGACTTCACCGAGCGTCCATCCCCATCCAGTTCCAGTGCAGCCTCCATGAGGCCCGTCGAGAAAGACTTCGGAGATCCCTGGATCCCCGGGATCCTGACTTTCGCCCCCAGCTTCTGTTTGGCGCTGCGGATGACCGCTTCCAGATGAACCTGATCCCCGCTCACCTTTTCCTGTGTCAGAATCAGCCTGGGGATATCGAGCTTCACATCGAGGTCGCCCTCCTTCTGATTGCCCCTGGCCGTGACGTTCAGCTTCGAAATATTCACCTCCGATGCCGGCGATTGAAAATCCACATCTCCTTTGACTGTTGCATCGAGGTTCGTGATTTCCGCGGCATTGCCTTTGAGACTCAGGTCAAAACCCGTCAGGTTGACGTGCTGTTTCTTGAGCTCTGCCAGCACGCTGGTTTTGAGATCCACCGAGAGGTCCAGGGACGGTTCGTTGGCTTTGACCGCGAAAGCCAGCTTGATCGGACTTCGAATGCCCTCGGCGATGGGTCCCGTGTCGATGTTCACATTGGAGAAGGCAAATCGTCTTCCGGTGGCCTCATCGGCGTAATCGACAGAGGCTCCTTCCACTGACACGCCCGCAATCTCGACAGCCAGCTCCTCTCCCTTGGTCTCAGCCGGTTTCTGCGGAGCGCCCTTCTCGGCCGGAGCGGGAGCAGCCTCCTTTTGCACCGGTTTGGCAACGCCGGCCCCAGTCAGGTCATCAAAATTGAATCTCCCCTCCTTGGAGCGGACCACGTTGGCTTCAACCCCCTTGAGCTGGACCTTGTCTACCTCCACCCGTCTGGAAAGGAGCGGGGAAAGTTTGAGTGAAACGCGCGCTCCATCGGCCCGAACGAATACCTTGTCGCTCCGGGGCTCGGACAGCGAGACCTTGGAAACACCCATTCCCAGGCTGGGAAAGAAGGAAAGCTGGATCTCCCCTTCGAGCCTGAGGGTGCGGTCCGTCTTCTCTCTCACGGCGTCGACAACCTGCTGTTTGTAGTGGTTCGGATCGAATGTCGCAGCAAAATAGCCGATGATCGCGGCAATGGCGACCACGATCACCCCAAGCACCATCAGAAGCAATTTGAAGACTTTAGCCATTTCCCCCCTCCTTGGTCGTGGTCCCTGCGGTCAACATCTCGATACGGGAGATTTCAATTCCCCTCCTCCTTCTCCAACACTCTGCCCAGTACGTCCCTCAAAGTCTGGAATGAGAACGGCTTCGGGATCATACCTGCCAGTTCCACTCCGCTGAAGTGGCTCTCCACCTCTTCCTCACTGTAGCCGCTGGTAATGATGACGGGAATGCTCCGATCGATGGCCTTCATGGCATGAAACGTCTCTTCGCCGCTCATGCGGGGCATGGCGAGGTCAAGCAGGACGAGATCGATGCCGTGCCGGTTTGCCCGCATGACCTCAATGGCCTCCACACCATCACCGGCAGTGAGCACGCGGAAACCCAGCATTTCAAGCATCTGTGTGGCCACAGTCCGGACGGGCTCTTCATCGTCCACCACCAGAAGCGTCTTGCTGCCGACATCGGTGATCATTGGCGCGAAGGGCCTTGCAGTACGTCGGTCGGACTCCTCCACCACGGCAGGCAGCAGAACCTTGAATGTCGATCCCCGACCCGGTTCGGAGCGAACCTCGATGGCACCTTTGTGTCCCCTGACGATCCCGAGGACCGCGGCCAGGCCCAACCCCCTGCCCGTGAACTTCGTCGAGAAGAAGGGATCGAAGACCTTCTGCCGGGTGGCTTCATCCATGCCGCACCCGGTATCGGCCACCTCCATGCAGACATAGAGGCCCCCGGGTATGCTCTCGTTGAGGTAGGAGTTGCGAAAGTCGTCCTGGGTACATTCCATCGCCCTCGTGGAGACGGTGATGGTGCCGGGGGCGTCGCCGATGGATTCGGAGGCGTTGACAACGAGGTTCATCAAGACCTGTCGCAGTTGCACCAGATCGCCCTCCACCGCGGGAAGCCCCTCTGCCAGATGATAGAGCAGCTGCACCTGCTTCGGAACCGAGACCTGGGTTGTGGACGACATTTCTTTGATCATGTCCGTGAGCTGAACCCTCTCGATCAGGAACTGACCTCTCCCCGAGTACGCCAGCATCTGGCGGCAGAGCTCCGCTGCCCGCAGCACGGCTTTCTGAATCTCCTGCAGGTTGTTCCGCACCCGATCATCCTGGGGCAGGGAGAGCAGCCCCAGCTCGGTGTTGCCGAGCATTCCCATGAGCAGGTTGTTGATGTCGTGCGCGATGCCTCCCGCCAGAACAGCCAGGCTCTCGAGTTTCTGAACATGCCGAACCTGGTCCTCCAGTTTGCGCCTTTCCCCTTCGGCCTGCTTCTTCTCGGTGATGTCCTTGATCGTACCGATGACGGCCTGTTCACCCTGGAAGATCGTCATGCCGACCGACAAGTTGACCATGACCCGTGTGACACCGTCTCGATGGATCATCTTGAGCTCGTATTCCTTGGGCACCGCTTCCCCGAGGAGTCTGCGCCGATGGAAATCCTCGACCATGGCGCGGTCTTCCGGTGCGACCAATTCTCGAAAATCCACTCCGACAATCTCTTCAGGGCTCCAGCCAATCATCTCCGCACAAGCGCCGTTGGCGAACCGGATCCGGGCGTTCTGGACGAGAAAGACGCCATCCTGAATGCTTTCAACCAGGGTTCGGTACTTCTCCTCGCTCTCCTGGCGCGCCTGCTCAGCCCCTTTGCGCTCCGTAATGTCGCGGCTGTTCACCACCGTCCCCACTGGCTCGCCCTGGTCGTTGGTGATGACGGTTCCCGTGGAGTGAATCCAAATGTAGCGCCCGTCAGCATGGCGATATCGCAACTCGGCCTGGCCCAGCCTGCGCGAGGCAACCGCTGACTGGAACTCTCCGACGACATGTTCCAGGTCTTCGGGATGGACGCGTTGAAATATCAGCTCGCCGAGAAGATCCAGTGGATCGTACCCCAGTATCCGTTTATAGGAGGGTGTGAGGTACAGGTAACGGCCTTCAGTGTCGGTGTAGCAGAGGAGGTCGCACATGTTTTCCGTGATCAGACGGAATCTCTCTTCACTCAGGCGCAGGGCCTCGCTCACCCAGAACCTGTCCTGCAAATCCATCGCGGGATCGACCCATTCGCGGGGTCCGGTCGCGGTTCTCCAGGCAATCTGCTGCCGGGAGGCACACGAGATTGCAAGAGCTGCGGTACCCGCGAGAATTTCCAGAT
>JALOPA010000406.1 GCA_025454125.1 Thermodesulfobacteriota bacterium | reverse complement strand
AGGGCCGTTGCCGGAGGCGGCCGGGGCGCCGTCAACGTGGAGCGGGTGACCCAGGTCGCAGAGAACGAAGGCCGCGGATTCGACTTCGTCAGGTTCGCAGAAGCCTGCGGCGCCACCGGCGAACGGGTCACGGATCCCAAGGAGATCAAGGCGGCCCTGAAGCGGGCTGTGGAATCAGGGCTTCCCTACGTGGTCGACATCATCATGGAAAGGGAGACGGACTGCTCCATGGGTGCGGCCATCGATGCGATCCGCGAGTTTGAGTAAGAAAACCAGGGACAAAGTGACGAAGGGACAAAGATGCAAAGGGTAAAGACACAAAAAGAAGTCTTCTGCTTTGTCCCTCTGTCCCTGTGTGCCTATGTCCCTTGTTTTGCTTTGTCCCTTTGTGCCTTTGCACCTTTGTGCCTGTACCATTAGGAGCTGCGATGAAGATCGACCTTCTCTACGGACGAAAAGGACTGAGCCTTGACTTGCCAGAGGCGGTTCGCGCCCATGTGATCCGGAAACATCCCATGCCTCTGCTTCCGAATCCTGGCCGAGCCGTTCGCGAGGCGCTGGAAAAACCCGTGGGAAGCCCTTCCCTTCAGGCACTGGCCAAAGGCAAAAGGAATGCCTGTATCCTCATTTGCGACATCACCCGGCCGGTCCCCAATGGACTTCTCCTTCCGCCCCTCGTGGAGGTCCTTACCCGAGCGGGGATCGCCAGGGAAAACATCCTGATCCTCGTTGCCACCGGCCTCCATCGACCCAACGAGGGAGCGGAGTTGAGGGAAGTGGTGGGCTCGGACGAGATTTTCAACACTCTCCGTATTGAAAATCATTTTGCCCGCAACCGGGAGGACCACACGGACCTCGGAGTGACCTCCGGCGGGATTCCGATCATCATCGACCGCCGATTTGTGGAGGCTGAACTCAAAATCGTCACCGGTCTGGTGGAGCCCCATTTCATGGCAGGATACTCGGGGGGCCGGAAGGTCGTCTCTCCCGGAGTGGCTTATCAGGACACCATCCTCATGTTTCACACGGCGAAAATCCTCGAACACTGCAACGCGGCCAACTGCGTCATCGAAGGCAATCCCCTTCACAACGAGCAGACGGAAATCGTGCGGGCCATCGGCGGCGTCGTCGCGGTGAACGTGGTCATCAACGAGGAGAGGCGGCTGGGGTTCGTGAACTTCGGTGAGGTCGAAGCCTCCCACGCTCTGGCGGTTGCGTTCATGAGAAAGTACGCAGAGATCCGAATTCCGCGGCGGTTCAAAACCGTCGTGACCACCTCGGCCGGGTACCCGCTGGACAAGACCTACTACCAGACGGTGAAGGGGATGGTGGGAGTGATGGACATCGTGGCGCCCGGAGGGACCATCATCATCGCAAGCGAATGTTCGGAGGGCATGGGAAGCCCGGAGTTCTTCGAAGCCCAGCGCCTCTTGTGCCGGGTCGGGCCGGAGCGCTTCATGAGCCTTCTGCAAGGCCGGGACAAAGCCCTCATCGACGAGTGGGAGTCGGAGATGCTGCTCAAGCCTCTCCGGGTAGGCCATATTCAGCTTTATTCCACGGGGCTCTCAGAAGCGGAGAGAGACCATGTGTTCGTGGAGATGGTTCCTTCCGTTGAAGAGGCTGTGGCTGCGAGCGTGCGGGTTCACGGGGATAATGAGATCGCCGTGGTTCCCGAAGGCCCCTATGTGATCCCGCTTTATGGCGGATAGAACAGTGTTCCTTTGGGTTCGCCTCCGCTGCCTTCTCCCCGCGGTCTTTCCCTCCCCTTCGACGGGGGGAGGTATAGCCGCCTCAGGCGGGCGAGGTGGGGGTGAAGGAAAGCACGCTCTTGATTTTTGGTTTCAATTGTGACTTGATAGGAACCCCTATTTGTTCTGGATCCCGAGACTGGATTGAATTCCCCCTAGCAACTTTTCGATAAGCAAAGGAGTCTCCATGGAAAAGCAAACGCTCATCAACAAACTGAAAGAGATCATCGGAGCCGACTATGTTCTCCATTCGGACATGGACCTCACCCTGTACGGCTATGACGCCTCCCTCGAAAAGGGAAAACCGGATGTGGTGGTCATTCCCAACTCCACAGAGGAAGTTTCCAAGGTCGTGCGCCTGGCTTACGAAGAAAAGATCCCCATCATCGGCCGCGGCTCAGGGACCAACCTGAGCGGAGGAACCGTGCCCGTGAAAGGGGGCATTGTGGTTCATTTTTCACGCATGAACCGCGTCCTGGAAGTGGACCTCCCCAACCGCACGGTGACCGTTGAGCCCGGGGTCATCACCCTCGACCTTCAGACCATGCTTCTGAAAAAGGGCCTGGTCTATGCGCCCGATCCGGCAAGCCAGAAGGTCTCCACCTTGGGCGGCAATTTCGGAGAGAACTCCGGCGGCCCCCATTGCCTCAAGTACGGCGTGACCACCAACCATATTCTGGGCGCCGAACTCGTGCTCGACGACGGCACGGTAGTCTGGACCGGCGGCAAGTCCCAGGACAACCCGGGATATGATCTCACAGGGCTTCTTGTGGGAAGCGAAGGAACCCTCGGCATAGCGACAAAGATCATGCTCAAGCTGATCCCGGCTCCGGAAGCGGTGAAAACCATGCTTTGCATCTACGACGCCATCGAGGATGCCAGCAACACGGTCTCCGCCATCATCAGCGAGGGGATCGTTCCGGCCACCCTGGAGATGATGGACAATCTGGTCCTCAAGGCCGTGGAAGAATCGGTTCACGCAGGATACCCGATGGATGCCGCAGCCGTTCTGATCATCGAACTGGACGGCATGATCGACGGCATGGACCGGCAGGCTGAAAAAATCATGGAGATCTGCAAGCGGCACAAGGTGCGGGACATCCGCCTGGCCAAGAGCGAGGCGGAGCGTGCGGCTCTCTGGGCCGGCCGTAAAGGGGCTTTCGGCGCCGTGGCCCGTCTGCGGCCCAGTTACCTCGTCTGTGACGGAACCGTTCCGCGGACCAAGCTGCCCGAGGTTCTGAGCAAGGTGCTGGAGGTGGGGAAGAAGTACGATTTGCCCATCGGCAACGTGTTCCACGCAGGGGATGGGAATCTCCATCCTCTCATCCTCTTTGATGAACGAGACAAAGAGATGCTCGCCCGGGTTCACAAGGCCGCCACGGAAATCCTGAAGATCTGTGCCGACGTCGGGGGAACCATCAGCGGAGAGCACGGTATCGGGACCGAGAAACTCAAGGAAATGTCCTTTGTCTTTTCCAAGAACGACATCGAGTTCATGCGGTCTCTCAAGAAGGCCTTTGACCCGCACGAGATGTGGAATCCCGGCAAGGTGATCCCGCCGGCGCAGGCTTGAGAACCGGTAGACGGTTAACCGCTTGGCCACTGAGGCGGCCCGTTTGATCGAAAAAGAAACTAGGGGAAGACGAATATCGAATATCGAATAATGAACGTCGAATGTCGAAGGAAAAGACCCTTCGAAATTCTGCGGTTCGACATTCTGCTGTTCTACGGTTCGTTGTTGTGGACAAGTGGAGTTTCATACAAGTAGGCACGAATACTTTATTCGCACTCCCCTGCCACAAGAAACCCGCAACATTGCAACCTGCAAGGAAGAAGGAGTCGCACAGTGGCTGAACTCAAACAGATCTTGGAAGAGCTCGCAAAGATTGCAGGCCCGGATCGCCTCAAGACCGATCCCGGCGTGACCGCCCAATTCGCCGTGGACGGTTTGGTTCCCAAGGCCGTGGTGTTTCCCAAGGACACAAGAATGGTGGCCGCCCTCGTCCAATGCGCATGCCGCGTGAACCTGGCCATGGTCCCCTGGGGAAGCGGGACAAAGATGGCTGGGGAAGCGGGACAAAGATGGCCATGGGAAATCCCCCCAAGCGCCTGGACCTGGTGGTGTGCATGGCCCGCATGAATCACATGCTCGACGTGGACACGGCCAACCTGACCATCACGGTTGAAGCAGGTGTGAAATTCAGAGATGTTCAGGCCAGGCTGGCCACAGAGGAGGACCGGTGTTACCTGCCTCTTGAGGATCTCAAGACCGAGGCAGGTGACTTTGTCTGCTCGGACCGATCCCACAGCGGCTGCTTTCTTCCTATAGATCCTCCCTTCAGCGAGAGGGCCACCCTTGGGGGCATCGTGGCCGCCAACACGACCGGTCCCCGGCGTCTGCTCTACGGTCTGCCCAGGGATCTCGTGCTCGGGGTTCGGTTCGTGGCCCCCAAAGGCGATATCATCGGCGCCGGAGGCAAGACCGTGAAGAATGTTTCCGGTTATGATGTGTCGAAGCTCATGATCGGTTCCTTGGGGTCTCTCGGCATTCTTTGTGAAATGACCTTGAGGCTTCTCCCTCTTCCCGAGAAGATGGAGACCCTCCTCTTCTCCTTTGATTCCTTTTCCGACGCAGGCGCTTTTGCCGGGGCCATTCTTGGAACCAAGCTCCTGCCGGCAGCCGTGGAAGTGGCCAACCATGCGGCTATCGAAAACCTGGATTTCCGGAGATCCCTGGATTGCACCCCGGGCTCTTACGTGGTGATGGTGGCCCTGGAAGCTTTTGACGAAGCCGTGGGCCGCATGCGAAAGGAACTGCTTGCCATGGCTCCCCATTTCAAAGCCAAGGGACACGCGCTCGTGCAGGAAGAAAAGCACCGGCTTTTCTGGCTGACCGTGGGCGAGTTGCAGGGAACCGCCCTTCAGCGTTTCCCGCGTCTTGTGGCACTTCAGCTCAACTATCCTTTATCGGCATGGAAGACTGTCTTCGAGTTTGCCGACAAAACCTTGTCGCAAGCTCGCACGGATCACACCATGCTCTGTCATGCGGGAAACGGTTTGACCCTGGTCAACCTTCTGCCGGCCCAAAAAGGAACTGACGATAAGGCCCTAGTCGAGGTGGTTCGGGCACTTCTTGCCGAATGTCGCAACGCAGGGGGAAACCTGGTTGTACAGAGAGCCCCTGCCGATCTTAAAAAGGCTCTGCCCATCTGGGGTGAACCGGGTTCGGATCTGCCCCTGATGAAGAGGATCCGTGTTGAACTGGATCCTTCAGGAGTCATGAATCCCGGCCGTTTTGCCGTAGGGCTGTGAAACGGATCAGGGCACACGGCCCGCCATAAGTACGGCGGGTAAATGCACGGCCCAAGGCCCAAAAGAAAGAAATTACAGATCCGTGTACCTTGCACCTTGAACCGTGTACCATGATCTGCGTTGGCTGAACCTGGACTTCTGGAGAATTTGACAAAAAAATCAAAATTATGAGGCTTCACCTATGAATCTCACTCAGCTTCGCAAGTTGTCTTACGATGAAGTCGCCAAGTGCAACAAGTGCGGCTTCTGCTTGCCCAATTGTCCGATCTACCTTGTCGAAGGCAAGGAATCTTCCGCTCCCAGAGGCAGAAACGCCATTACCAGGGCCATCATCGAGGGGCGGCTGGAGTGGAGCCCGGAAATCGAAAAATCCATTTTCTCCTGTCTGGGCTGCGGAGCCTGCACGGCCGCCTGCTTCCCCAAGGTCCAGACCAAGGATCTCGTGTTCCGGGACAGGGAATGCCTG
>JALOPA010000405.1 GCA_025454125.1 Thermodesulfobacteriota bacterium | reverse complement strand
CAGGGCCCAATCCGAGAAACGCGGAAAAAAGGATAAGGACAAAAACCATAGTGAGAACTCTCTTACTCATGCCGCAGCCTCCTTTCGGTGAATGAGGTTAACGAACCTGACGCGTACAACCCGCATGGGTTGTGATCAAGCATCTGAAAGGTAAGAGTCAAGGGAAGCAGAGTCTTTCGCAACATGCCGAAATGAATGGTTAAAAGAAAGTTACAGTAACGGTAAGATGCCAGGATACTAGAAAAAGCGTGCAGAGGTGTCAAGGAAAAAGCCGGGCATCCCTGAAGGCGCTAGCGGGAGAAGTAATCCTTGAAGGCCGCGATGACGGCTCGGACATCCTCTGCGCTGACATCGAGATGGGTCACGAGCCGGACCTTTTCCCTTCCGCTGATCAGGATGCCGCGCTCTTTGAGATAGGCCTGAAGGGCTTTGAAGAGGGAGGGCTCCAGGGTGAAGAAGACCATGTTGGTCTGGACCTTGGAGGGGTCAACGGGCAGCTCCTTGATCTGGGCAAGCCCTTGTGCGAGCCTGGCGGCGTTTTCGTGGTCCTGGGCGAGCCTGTCCGCGTGGTGGGTGAGGGCATGAATGCCTGCAGCAGCCAGAATGCCCGCTTGCCTCATGCCGCCGCCGAGGACCTTGCGCCATCGCCGCGCCTTGTCGATGGTTTCCCGGGGTCCGCAAAGAACCGAGCCCACCGGTGCGCCAAGACCCTTTGAGAGGCAGAAAGAAATGGTGTCGAAATGGCGGCTGATCTCGCGAACAGGCACCTTGAGTTTCACGGCAGCATTGAACACGCGCGCCCCGTCCAGGTGGATGGAGAGCCCGTTTTGCTTGGCCAGAGCTGAAGCCTTGGCCAGATAATCCAGGGGGAGCACTTTGCCCTCCTGGGTGTTCTCCAGACAGAGAAGCCGCGTTTTCGCAAAGTGGAAGTCCTTCGGCTTGATGTTCCGGGCCACCTCGCCGAGATCCAGGGTCCCGTTCTCCTGAAAATCAATAGGCTGGGGCTGAATGCTGCCCAGCACGGCTGCGCCTCCTCCCTCAAACCGGTACGTGTGGGCCCGCTGGCCCACGATATACTCATCGCCCCTCTCACACTGGCTCATGACGCCCAGAAGGTTGCTCTGAGTGCCGCTGGCAGCAAAGAGGGCAGCCTCTGTGCCGAGCATCTCGGCGGCGAGGGATTGGAGCCGGTTGACCGTGGGATCTTCGCCGTACACATCGTCGCCCACCTCGGCCTGGGCCATGACCAGCCGCATGGCCGGCGTCGGCTTGGTGACCGTGTCGCTTCGAAGATCGATGATTTTGGTCGGTTCCGCCATAGGGTGTCTAGCGCCTCGACAGAATGATCCGGGCATCGGCGACCACGCACCCTTGCCCTTCGGGATAAAGGATCAGGGGGTTGATGTCGAGCTCGGCAATCTCGGGGTGGTTGGCGACCATGGCCGACAGTCTGAGGATAGACAGCGTGGCCGCCTTGATGTCCGCCGGGGGTTTCCCCCGGATGCCTTGAAGCACTCTGTAAGCGCGGATGGAGCGAACCATGATTTCCGCGCTCGTCTCCCACATGGGAGCGAGCCGGAAAGTGACATCCTTCAGGGCCTCAACAAAGATGCCCCCAAGGCCAAACATACAGATGGGGCCGAATCGAGGATCTCTGGTGGAGCCGAGGATGACTTCAACGCCCTCCCGGGCCAGTTCCTGAAAAAGAATGCCTCTGATGTTGGCGCCCGGCTTGTACTTTTTGGCGTTTTCGATGATTTCATGGAAGGTTCTTTCCGCCTGCTCCTGAGACTTTATTCCCACGCGAACGCCTCCGGCATCCGACTTGTGAAGAATATCCGGAGAGTCCAGTTTCATCACGACAGGCAGGCCGACTTCCTGTATGGCTGCAGAAATCACGGAAGGATCAGTGACAAGCCGGCTCTTGAGCAGAGGAAATCCGTAGCATCTGAGAAGTTCATGGGCCTCCTTTTCCGTCATGAAGTATTCTTTGCGCCCGGAGAGTTTAGCTGCAATAACGGCAGCCGCCTTTTCCCGGTCCTCCAGAAGGCGGAAGACTTCTCGTCGCCTCCCCTGGTGAGGTCTAACATTTTCGTTATACTTGATCATGGCCGCCATGGTTCTCGCCGCATCTTCGGGGAACACATAGTTTGGAATTCCGTTGTGCTCCAGATAGGTGATTCCCTCGGAAACGTCCACCAGCCCCATGAAAGAGCAAAGGATGGGTTTATCAATGTCCTTGGCCACGCGGGGGACGATCTGGGCTGTCTCCATGATTTGCGTGGTGGCGGCCGGCGCAAGGATCACGATGGCTCCGTCCACGTTCTCATCCTCCAGGGTATACCGGATCGCCGCCTCGTAGCGCTTTGCGTCGGCATCCCCGATGACGTCCACTGGGTTGTGGACGCTCGCCGTGGGCGGGAGTTTCTCTCTGAGCTTTTTCTTTGTTTCTTCAGAAAGAGAGGCAAGGGTGATTCCCGGCCGAATCAGGGCATCGGTAGCCATGATTCCGGGGCCACCGGAATTGGTCACGATGGCGATGCGGTTTCCTTTGGGCAGGGGTTGCGTGGAGAAAGCGAGGGCATAATTAAACAACTCGCTAACCCCATCGACGCGCTGAATGCCTCCCTGCATGAAGATCGCGTCATAAGCGGCATCTGACCCGGCCATGGAGCCTGTGTGGGAAGCCGCGGCTCTGGCCCCTTCAGGCGAACGCCCTGCCTTGAGGGCCAGTATCGGCTTGCCGGCCACCAGCGTGATTTCCCTTGCCGCCTCGATGAAGGCATGGCCGTCGGTGATATCTTCCAGGTACATGATGATGACCTTTGTGTCCGGGTCATCCTTCAAGTACCGGAGCAGGTCCACCTCGTTGATGTCCGCCTTGTTCCCGATGCTGATGGATTTGGAGAAACCCATGTGACGGCCTGCCGCATAATCCAGGATGGCTACACACATGGCTCCGGACTGGGAAATGAAGGCGATATTGCCGGGGATGGGCATGGTGCCGGCGAAGCTGGCATTCATGCGCACGTTGGGGTTCGTGTTGGCGGCTCCCAGGCAGTTGGGACCAAGGAGTCGGATGCCGTGGGCCTTGGCCACGGACTTCACGTGCTTTTCCAGTTCGACCCCCTGGCCGCCGATTTCCTTGAAGCCGGCTGTAATCACGATACACCCTTTGATGTTCTTCTTTGAAGCTTCCTCGATCGTGCTCGCCACATGGCCTGGAGGCACAATGAGGACGGCCATGTCCACTTCATCGGGAATCTCCACGAGAGAGGGGTAAGCTTTCACGCCCTGGACGGACTTTGCCTTGGGGTTCACCGGGTACAAAATCCCCTGATAGGCCCCATCAAGCAGATTTCTGAAAATGGCAAGTCCCAGGCTGCCGAGACGGTTTGTGGCGCCGACCACTGCAATTGATTGAGGACTCAATAAATGCTCAATCCCTTCCATGTCTGACCCCTTTCTGTTTTCAAGAAAAATGACCGGCTGAAACAGGATTAAGGCCGGAGAAAACAAATTTATAGATTAAAACAAGGGAAAGAGCAACTGCCGTGGAGCCCGGAGTCGTTTACTATCAGTAAGTCGTATGCTAGCATTCCAGAGACGCTGAAAGCGTTCGCAGACATACTCCGAAGAGCGCATTGGCAGAGTGCTGAACAAGCCTCTGCTTGCGGGTTGCTGAAAAACGCTCAGATACAAGGCGCTTTTCTTAGTCACGAGTGACAAGTAAATAGTGACGAGCACAAAACACGAACTTGTCACTTGTTACTCCTAAGAAACATGGCTCAAAGGCCATGTAAAATCCCCTCTGTCTCCCCTTTACAAAGGGGAGGACGTAGGTTCGGTTTCCCCCTTTCGTAAAGGGGGATG
>JALOPA010000404.1 GCA_025454125.1 Thermodesulfobacteriota bacterium | reverse complement strand
CCATGTTCCTGACGGTCACATGCTCGCTGCCGGCCCTCATGATCAATTTTCTGGCCGCCTCCATGATCTGTTTTTTTCGAACGCTGGTGCTCTTGTGTCCCTGTGCCACGATCCCCTCCCTGCCAAAAGGTTAAAACGCTCCAGACCTTTTCCGAAGAAACCGCTGCTCGTGCTCAACGCACAAGCCATTATACCCACCGGCTCTCAAAAGTCTATTCCTTAGTCCTTTTTGCCCCAGGTTTCTTCAAGGAACTGATCCCGGCCCGAGCCCCAGCGGTAATACTTGTACCGGATCGGGTTCTTCATGTAGTAGTCCTGGTGGTAATCCTCCGCAGGGTAGAATTCCGTGGCCGGGCGGATTTCCGTGACAATCGGCTTTCCGAACTTTCGAGAATCCTGAAGGCGGTTTCGCGACTCCAGGGCCAGCCGTCTCTGTTCCTCATTGTGGTAAAAGATGGCCGTCCGGTACTGAGCCCCCATGTCCACGAACTGACCGTTGTTCTGCGTCGGATCGATATTCCTCCAAAAAATGTCGAGCAGTTGAGCGTAAGAAACCTTCGCAGGATCATAGGTCACCTGAATGGCCTCCAGGTGGCCTGTCTTTCCAGAAGACACCTGCTCGTAGGTGGGATTCTTCTCCGCCCCTCCCGTGTATCCGGAGATCGTGGAGATCACGCCGTCCAGTTTGTCGAAGGGCGGCTCCATGCACCAGAAACAGCCGCCGGCGAAGGTTGCCTTTTCGTATTTCTGCTCGGAAACATTTCCCTTGGTTGAATCGGCCGAGGCCGCTGTTGCGATCATCATCATCATCCCCAAAGTCAAAAAAGTTGTTTTCAGCATGATCCTATCCTCCTTCCGCCTTTGTTCGTCCCGTGGAAGAAGAAGTCATCTCAATAGTAAGTATGATTCCCGAAAAATCAGCGAAAAAGAATTCCTTTGACGGCTTTGACGGCGGGCAGGTATATGAAAACCGTTAGGGTCTCAAAGGGTAACCATTTGGGTTGCGGCCAAAGGGCTGCATCGGGAAAGATCGGGCGAAAGAAACGATGAAGGAGGTCCGCGTTGGGTGCGGTGCTGAAACCATTTCTGGAACCTCAGAGCGTCGCGGTCATTGGGGCCTCGGCGACCCCAGGCAAAGGCGGGAACGACATCATCCTCAACATTCAGAGCAATGATTACCGTGGCCGGCTCCACCTCGTGAACCCCAAGGGAGGAGCCATCCTGGGAGTCGAGGTTTGCAGAACCGTCGCGGATCTTCCAGCAGGCATCGACCTGGCGGTGCTTGTCCTTCCTGCCTCAGCCAGCCTCCAGGCGTTGAAAGAATGCGCCGCAAGGGGAATGAAGGCGGCGGTCCTGGTTGCCGGAGGATTCGCCGAAGTGGACGACCAGGGAGAAGGGCTTCAGACGGAGATCCTCAAAATCGTCCGGGACACGGGAATGCGTGTCTTAGGGCCCAACACCTCGGGGCTTCTGTCCATGCCGCAGCACCTGGCAGCCACCTTTTTCCCTCTGGGAAAGGTGCCTCGCGGAAACATCTCCTACATCGCCCAGACAGGGAACTTCGCCACCCACAGCATGCGCTACATCATGTCGGCGGAGAACTACGGCGTGGCGCGCGTGATCGGGCTGGGAAACAAGGTGGACGTGGAGGAGAGTGAAGTTCTCGAGTTCCTGGGAGAGGATCCTGAAACACAGGCGATCTTGCTCTACCTGGAAAGTTTCAAGAAACCGAGGCGGTTTCTGGAGGTCGCCGCAAGAGTGACGCGGCGCAAACCGGTTTTGCTGCTCAAAGGGGGAAGCACGGAAAAGGGGGCCAAGGCCGCGGTGACCCACACGGCCGCCATGGCTGCCGACGACCGGCTCGTGAGCGGAGCGCTTCGCCAGGCGGGCGTGGTCCGGATGACCAGGTACTCCGACCTGGTTCTGGCCGCGAAGGCACTGGCCCTCATGCCGCTTCCCAAAGGAAGACGCGTGGGGATTCTCGCCCCATCGGGGGCAATGGCGGTTTGCATGGCGGATCTCTGCGACCGGGACCTTCAACTCCAGGTGCCGGATCTGGAGGAGGAATCACGGCACCGTCTTCAGTCCATGAGCCCGACCTTTATCCGAATGCGAAACCCGGTGGACATCTGGCCGAGTGCGACGCTCCAAGGCCCGGAAAAAGCCTATCGTGCAGGAATGGAGACCGTGCTGAGGGATCGGAACATCGATGCCGTGGTCTGCATCCTCATGCTCACGGATGAAACCGGAGCCCCTTCGCTGGATTTCATCGTGGACCTGGCGCACCGCTTTCCGGAAAAACCGATCTACGCAAGCTGCAGCGGCCAGAAGAAACACATGGAGGGGGCCAAGGCCTTCCTTGAACCTAGAGGGGTTCCAACCTTTTGGTTCGCGGAAGAGGCTTTTGAGGCGCTGAGCTTTGCGGTGCGGTGCCGGGAGTCCATGGAGAGAAGGGAGGCAAGGGCGTGAAGAGGAGTTTTTTCGGTGGGGCTCTGAGCAAAGCGGAGCAGCGTGTCCTAGAGGGTCTGACGAGCCCGCCTAAAATACAGGAGTTCCTTGATCGGACAAGCTACTCCACGGAAAACATCTATCGGTGCCCTCTCCGTGTGCTGCGCGAGCGCAGGGCTCACTGCTTTGACGGCGCCGTCTTCGCAGCAGCTGCGCTGCGGGCGCTCGGGTTGCCGCCCCTGGTGCTCGAACTCATTCCCAATGAAAGGGATGACGACCACCTGATCGCTCTTTACAAGCGCCAGGGCTTGTGGGGAGCGGTGGCCAAGTCCAATTTTGTGGGACTGAGATTCAGGGAGCCGGTGTTTAGGAATCTGAGAGAGTTGGTGCTTTCCTATTTTGAACAGTTCTTCAATTCGGCGGGCGAAAAGACACTCCGTGCCTACACCCTGCCCTTAGACCTGACGCGCTTTGACACGCTCCGATGGACCGAGAGGGACGAACCCATGGATCGGATTGCCGGTGCGCTGGACAGGAAGCGCAGGGTCTCCCTCCTCACGGACGAGGCGGTGCGTCACCTTTCCCTGACCGACGAGCGGTCGCGCAGGGCCGGTCTGCTCGGAGCGGATGAAGCAGGACTTTTTAGGCCAGGCCCTGTGGCAATCTCAAAAAAGAAGATTAATTTTTAGCACTGTGCAGGAGCCCAGGCTCGACGGGGCTCCCCTGTGAAAACTGCGACTAACGGGGTTGAGTTTCAGTGAGATTCTTTCTCTTCATCATCACCTTCACTTCGATTTATGCCAGCATGCACCTTTATGCATTCCTCAGGCTGCGCAGGGCCGCGGCTCTGAGCGGGGTCGCCACCGCCCTGGTTGCGGTGTTCATGATCCTCATGATTCTGACCCCGATCATCGTCAGGGTCGTGGAGTCGGCTGAATTTGAAAGGACGGCGAGGGTCTTCGCCTATGCCGGATACACCTGGATGGGCTTTTTGCTCCTGTTTTTCAGCGCCTCTCTTGCTCTCGATGTTTGGCGCTTCCTGGTCTATTTGGCCGAAGGCCTGGGGAAGGTGACTCTGGCCTCTCTCAGGCTTTCGGCCCGCGTAGGATTCTTCCTTCCCCTCCTTTTGGCCGTGCTGGCGGCCGGATACGGGATTTTCGAAGCCCTGAACATCCGGACGGAGAACGTCGTGATCAAGTCGCCAAAAATCACACGACCGATCCGTATCGCCCAGATCTCGGATGTGCACCTGGGCCTTATGATCCGGGAAGCCAGGTTACAAAGGATTCTCGAAAAGGTGAGGGCCGCCACCCCGGACCTTCTTGTTTCCACCGGAGACTTGGTGGACGGTCAAATAGACAACCTGAACGGGGTGGGGAATCTGCTCAGAGAGCTCAAGGCTCCCCTGGGGAAATATGCGGTCACGGGCA
>JALOPA010000403.1 GCA_025454125.1 Thermodesulfobacteriota bacterium | reverse complement strand
CACTTGGCTTGACCGAAGGCCCTCTGGGCCGGACTCTCGATCAGGTCGACCAATCGGGTCTCGAGGATGTTCCCCAAAAGGTGTTCCCTGTCCACGAAGTGATCGCAGGAATAAAAATCCCCGTTGTGCTCGAGGACGGGCACATCCCCGCAGGTCTTCTTGAAGATGCAGAGGGCGTGCTCCTGTCCTAAGGCGGTTCCAGCGGTTTCCTCGAAGATCTGGATTTTCACTTTACCGATGTCCTGGCTCGTCCACTCGTCGAATATGGCGCACAGAAACGCACCAAAGGCCTCAGAGGGTACTGTCGAGGAACTTACGCCGCCGCTGTCTGCTCGGGGCTCCACCAAAGGCAGGAAACCGATATAGCTTGCCTTGATCTGCTTGAGGAACCGATAGACCTCAAGAGGGCAGTGGACGTTCCCGTCGTGGACCACGCACAGAATGTCGCACAGGATTCCGTGCTTCCTCAGAAGCTCATAGCCTCGCATGGCCAGGTCGTGAGTCGGGTTCCCTCCCTTGGTCACGCGATGGCTGTCGTGCAATTCCTGCGGCCCGTCCAGGCTGAAACCTACCCCAAAACGTTCGGCTGCCAGGAAGCGGCACCAGTCCTCGTCGAGCAGGGTGCCGTTGGTTTGAATTCCGTTGATGATCCGACGATGAGACGGCTGATGCTTGCGCTGCAGCTCAACGATCTTGCGATAGTAATCCAGCCCGAGAAGGGTCGGCTCCCCGCCGTGCCATGAAAAAGGGATCACCGGGTCAGGACAGGTTTCAATGTGCTGGACGATGTACTCTTCCAGAACATGCTCGGGCATGCGAAGGGATTTTTCGTCAGGATAGAGGTTTTGCTTTTTCAGGTAGTAGCAGTAGCGGCACCCGAGGTTGCAGATGGAACCCATGGGCTTGACAAAAATCTGATAGGGCCGGGAGGCCTTTGCCATAATGCCATTCCTATGGTGCGAGCAGGAACTCCCAGGGGCTGGAATTGCGGCCTTGCCGCTTCACTCAATGGATTTTCGCCAGTCCCTTTCAAACTGCTCGTAGGAGACATACAAAGCGTTGTCGATCGCGGCGGCCGTGTCAGGGTGTTTGGCCAGGTCCTGGAGCAAGTTTCTCACCCTCAGCATTCCGTAACGATCGATCATGAATTCCACAGCGGACAAGCTGATGATGTAGGCCATCTTGGCCTGCTGCGTATTGAGGTTCCTGAAGGGAAATTCGAGATTTGTCAGGATAGGCCCTTTGTGGGATTTATCGCTTCGAATCTCCGGAGGCGTTTTGCGGCCTTCAAAATACTGCGCGAGACCTTCATGAAGCCACGCCGGGCAGCGGGGCGTGATATCTCGGATGACCGCATGGGTGTATTCGTGAAAGAGAACCGCTCTTAAGGCAGGGGTCGGGGAGGTCACCCCGCCGATGCCCAGGCGGATTTTGCCGTCATACACGGCCCCGGACCACCCGGGGATTCCCGGTATTTCGCGAAACTGTTCGTTTGAGTAGAGTATGGTCTGGACCTTGTCCAGGGGATAATGACCCAGGTCGCGGCCGACCTCGCGGTAGGCGTCTTCGAGGATGTCAAGGACGATTGCCCCGGCTTCATACCTCTCCGCCCCTTCATACTTGACTGCGAAGTGCACGGAATCGTGTCGAATGAATCTTCTTTCCACTTTCGTGTCGTGATCGGCTCTTGCCAGTTTTTGCTCCAGGCCCGGGATGGAAGGATCAAGTTTATAAGCTTGCTCCCAGTACTCTTTCGCCTTCTGTGGGTCATTTCTCTGAAACGCGATGTTCCCCAGGTAAACGTAGGCCAGAGGGTGGCGAGTGGGCTGAAGCTGGATGGTTCTCAGCAATTCCTTTTCGGAGGAGTCATATTCCTTGAGGTGGAAGAGGGAGCGGCCCAGCAGATAGTGGGCAATGTAGTCGGAATCATTCATTCTGGCCGCAGTCTGGAACCGATCTCTGGCTGAGGCATAGTCTCCCTTTTCCATCATCGCGATGCCTTCCTTGATGAGGCGATCGCTGCTCTGAGCGCAGACTTCAAGAGCGGTGCAGTGGATTGCCAGGGAAAAGACAAAGAAAGCCGAACAGAACAAGAGTTTAAAAGGTTTCTTTTTCATGATCTCCCCAATGCAGGCCTTTGGCCGCAACCAAAATCCGGCCTGATGTTTGAGGCTTGAGGTTTGAGGCAAAACCGTTCTTGCCTCCAACCCTGGTCGCCTTTTACCAGCCTCTGGCTGGCTGGCGCCGCCGAAGGCAGGTAAACCTCTGACCTCCAGCCTCCACCTTCTCCGCAAGTCGCAGAGAAGTTACGTTCTAAGACAGGAAACGCAATGCGAGGGTTCATTGGATAAGCCTCCTGATCTTCTGCCTGCTCTCAGCCGAGAAATCGTAAAGGACCAGATCGGCGCTGCTCAGATCCGGGTTGCCGGAATGGGCATTGGCAAAGCCGACGCAGACCATGCCGGCCTTCTTGGCGCCCTCGACGCCGGGAGTCGAGTCTTCGACCACGACACAATTCACCGGTTCGACCCCAAGCATCGCAGCGGCTTTCAGAAAGATATCCGGTGCCGGTTTTCGCTGTGACACGTCTTGGCCGTTCACGATGGCCGTGAAAAAACGGCGAAGGCCCGCCTTTGAAAGAATCAGATCAACGATCTCGCGGGACGATGAAGAAGCGACCGCCATGGGTATTCCCATTTGGCTCAACTCTTCGAGAAGCGGACGGACTCCAGGGATTTCCGGAATCTGGTTCATGCCACTCAGGTGCTGAACCTGCCGCTCTTTTTCCAAACGAATCAGTTCGCCGAGAGGCGGCTGGAGTTTCAGGCTGCTTCCGAGTTCCGACCACATCCGCTTTGCCGAAATGCCGACGTACGGGAAGAGTTCCTCCAAAGTCAGGGGGAAGCCCAAGTTCGAGAGGAGATCACGGGTGATGCTCATGTAAACCGGTTCGGTGTCGGCAAGAACCCCGTCCATATCGAAGATCACGGCTTTTGAGGTCGTCATTTCTGTCCCTATCGGGGATGGTGGATCCCCCTCGTCTTACAGGGAGAGTCGCTTGGTTGACACTAAACGCTCCACCTCTGGTGGAGGACCCGGATAGGTTCTACCGATCCGGGGAAAGTAGTGAGAGCGGATTGAGCTGCAGGACTGCAGAACTCCAGAACCTGGGTTCCCGCCTTCGCGGGAACGACGGCTCTCCAGCCTTGTCATTCCCGCGAAGGCGGGAATCCAGAATCGTCTTCCGCTTGAGCCCCCCTCGGGGCGGCCACCTGAGGCCACCCGCTCTGCGGGTGGAGCCTCACTTTACCTTCATGCAGCACCCACTCAGCTCTTGAGAAGCTTTTCCTTCAACACCAGGCAAGCAGCCACGTAGACCACAAAGTCCACGGCGACCGTCAAAAGCGTGACCACGAGCCCCCCCAAGGCAGAGGGGTGAGACAGTGTGGAGCCGGCGCCGCTGCTTCCCATGGAAAAACTCAGGGCAATGGAAAGGACCGAGAGAAAAACGAGGGGTGTGCTGAACTGGAAATTGCCGATCAAGCATTTGATCCCGAGCGGTATGCAGTGGAACCTCTCTCGGGTCAGGAAGACCAGGGGGAGGACGTAGATGCCGGCCACATTGATCAATCCATAGAGAAGGTAGGTCAGGCCCGCGGAGGACACGCCGGAAGCATGGCTGATCAGGAGCCAGACAAACAGAGGAATGTGCAGGGCGATGCTCACGAGAACGAAATTAAGCCGCCGAACTGGTCCGGAAAGAGGAAAGACATATAGGATATCCCAATGACGGCAGAAGGGAAAAGAACCAGGTTCGCGTGGGAGCGGACAATGCCGAGCGCGCGAATCACATGCGGCCGTGAGGACTGATCCATTGAAAAACCTTTCGGTGATGAGAGAAAAAGGGTTATGCTGACCACTGACCGCCTAGGGTTTTGGAGGGGCCAGTTCCTCCAGCACCTTGAAAACAAACCGAATCGGCCATTCAGCCGGTCCGCCGTTCAGGGCCAGAGCAACAGCGGCTGTTTCCAGAATCTCTTCTTTGCTCGCCCCGAGGTCAGCAGCACTGCTGACATGGTACTCGATTCAGCCATAACACTTCTGCGTGATACTGATGCCCAAAGCGACGAGTTCCTTGTATTTGCGCGACAAGGCGCCGTCTTTCAAAGCATCCACTTCGAGATCTTCAAACTTGCTGAAGGTGCTGATGCCGCTGCTGAGCATCGCCTGATTGCCCTTCTTGCGGGCTCTTCTTATTTCACTGATTTCATCGAACATCGCTCGCTCCTGGAGTGAATCGGGTTTTGGGTGACTGAACTATACGGGAATAGGCTCTGAGGTGTCAAGAAAAGCAGGAGGACCAGGCAGAGTTGGCGGTTTGACCGGCACCTGCCGGATGGGTATCCCGCGGCGAATTACCCGGTAGCCCTTCGACAAGCTCAGGACAGGCCCTCCTCCCGCCTCACCCATGGCCTAGAGCTTGACATGAA
>JALOPA010000007.1 GCA_025454125.1 Thermodesulfobacteriota bacterium | reverse complement strand
ATGATCAATGGCGTTTCGGATCATGTGCACCAAGGGTTCATAAATCTCGTCGACCATGTTGCGGTCGATCTCGGTGTCTTCCCCGGAGAACACGAGACGCACCTCTTTGCCTGATTTCTTGCCCAGGTCCCGCACGATGCGGAGCATTTTCTGGAAGGTGCTCCCGATGGGAATCATACGAAGGGACATGGCCGTGCTCTGCAGACCCGACACAATGAGGCTCAGCTGGTTGGTGATCTGGTAGAGTTTTCGGTCCGCACTCGCCTTGATGATCTCATTTTGTTTGAGCATGGTCTGGGCAATGGCCAGCTCTCCCACCATGTCCACGATGGCGTCGAGCTTCTGGGTGTCCACTTTCACCTGGTACGTCGGGGGCGGGGAGGCTCTTTTCTGGTCCCTGAGAGCGGAAAGGACTTCCCCCGTCTCGACCCGGTCCTCTCCGATGAGGATCTCCCCGATCTTTTCGCGACTCTCCTTCTGCTTTTCAAGGGCGTTATCCAAATCCTCCTGGGAGACCGAGCCCCTTTGCACCAGGATCTCGCCCAGAGGCTTCTGGGTCACGCCCACCTGGGAAATCAGCCGCTCCACGTTCTCCAGAATTGCCCGGATTTCCACCTCCCCCTCGGTCGGGGTTCCGGAGTCGAGGGAAGCCTCTACGTTCCGGATCATTTTCTTCAGCGTGTCCACGCTCCCAAGAATCAGGTCGATGATCGGCCCGTCAACGGTCATCTCTTTGTTCCTGGCCTTGTCCAAAAGGTTCTCCACCCCATGGGCCAGACGGTTGATCCGGGTGAAGTTGAGAAAGCCGGAGACGCCCTTGATCGTGTGAAAGGGACGGAAGATGGCATTGATCGCTTCAGCGTCCTTGGGGTCCTGGTCCAGGTCAAGGAGCCTCACCTCAATGCTTTCAAGGCTCTCCAGAGACTCGGTGACGAACTCCCGGATGATCTGCTTGTCCTCTTCCGTCGCTTCAGGGGTTTTCTCGGTCGCTTTTCCGGGGTTGCGCTCGGAGCTTTGTCCTGTCGCCCCCTCTGGCCCTTCACTCGAGGATTCGGCCGGCGGCTCCGGGACGACCTGTGCGGATGAGCCGGGATTTCCTCCGACCTCTGTTTCCCCGAGACGCGAAAGAAGGGGTTGCACGTCGATGCCCTTTCGCTTGTTCCTCCCGAGATCCCGGCACCCCTCCTGAAGCAGGGAAATCCCTTCCTCAAAGGGAGACAGGTCCTTTTCCTCCCCGAGAATGACCCTTTCCAAGTACCCCTTCATGGCCCTCACCAGGGCAATGAAGGGCTCTCCGTGAGGGGCCGTGTACTCCTCCACCGCATCAAGGATCCGGAGCACGTCCCCGAGGCCGGCGATATCGTCAGCATCCAGTACCACGGTTTTCAAGGCGAGCGAATTGATATGCTCAGTCATGGCTTTCAGTGACTTCTTCATGAGTGTCTTCCTTCCCTTTTCTTTTTCGAAGGACCTGCCGATGTCTCTGAAAGACGCAGGCAATGATTCTTTCTGTTTCCTCGGCATCCAGATCGAGAAATCGGACCCCCACTTCCCAGCAGGCGGCTTCCCCTCCGAACCGTGTATGGACATGGACCACCTCGCCGAAAACGTGGACCCGGACAAAGGGAAAGCGCGACAGGAGAAGATCCGCCTGAAGGAGCTGTCCCACGATCAGGGGATTCTCGGTTTTCATTTTCATGCCCCCGCCGCCCAGATCGACCCCTTCCCCCTCCTCCATCTTCGGCTCACGCTTTCCTTGCCCGGTCATGTGGGCGATGAGTCGGTCGAGTTTGTCGTCCATCTGCATGAGGAAATCCAGAAGACAAGGATCCAGAGGAGCAGGCCCGCCATTCATATCGGCATCGAGGGCTTCCCATGTGAGGCTTCTCCGTTCAAAGGACTGATGCTCCGCCCATTCGGCTTTTGCCCCCTGGTACTCTGCGCCGGTGAGCCGTTGAAATCGCACCTTGAAGAAAAAATTTTCTCGGACAAAGATCCTTCGCTCCGACTGTTCCCTGCAACGTTGCTCTTCTTCGATCATGAAAACCCGCTCCTCAAGGGGTTCAGAAACCGCCATGACTTTTAGGCTTGCAATGACCGTACCACCGCCGGAGGTGCAGTGTTTCTCCCGGACTCGGCGAAGAGGCAAGTTCCTTTTCCTGCGACCTCTTTCAGCATTCCCTTTCTGTATAGATACGAAGGCCTCCGTGTCGGAAACCCGTCCCGCCCCCTGGAGAATCGTCAATGTTTTGACACAGGCGATTCAGTCCTTTCTGCGTCTGAGGAAAAATTGTGGCGGTCCTGGGAAAAAATTGCCCCCCTCCTATCCGGTTCACTTTTTGAGGGCGAATGCCGATAAAGGAGGTCAAGGAGCGTTCGAGCGCGACGGTTCCTGCGGAAAAGCGAAGGGACGGATGCCGTGGTATGTGGATTGCAGCGACACGCATTGAAACCCCTTGACCGAGGTCCGCCGAGCCGCGGAGAGGGCAAAGGAGCCGGAAGCATGAACCTTACCGGAGCACAGTTCAGGAAATTCAGCGACCTCGTTTACCGGCGGTCGGGCATTCATTTGTCCGAAGGCAAACAGAGCCTGTTGCAGGCCCGCCTCGGCAAACGGCTCCGCACCCTGGGGCTGACCTCCGTGAACGAGTACTTCAGTCGACTTCATGCAGATGAGCAGGAAATGGTGGACTTCCTGGACGCCGTGTCGACCAACCACACCTACTTCTTCAGGGAAAGCCACAACTTCGACTGCCTCTGCGAAAACCACCGGTCCATCTGGTGCGCCGCTTCCTCCAGCGGGGAGGAACCCTATTCCCTCGCCGTTTACTGCGCTGAAAAGGGATTCCAGCCGTCGATTCTGGCCACGGACATCTCCACCCGGATGCTCGCTGCAGGAGAAAAGGGGGTGTACGACGCCGCCAAAGGAAAAGGCATTCCCCCGGACCTTCTGAGAAAGTATTTCCAGAAGGGCGTCGGGTCCTGGAGCGGGTATATCCGAGTCAAAGAGAGGATTCGGCGTCTGGTCACCTTCAAAAGGTTCAACCTCCTCACCGATATCCCGCCCAAAGAGTGCTTCGACGTCATCCTCTGCCGAAATGTGCTCATCTACTTTGACAGGGCCGTCAAAGAAGAGGTGATCAACAGGCTCTATCCGGCCCTCAAGGGATCCGGTTACTTCATTGTGGGGGGTGCCGAGAGTCTGCACAATCTGAGGCACCCCTATCAGTATGTGGCGCCCAGCCTTTATAGGAAGCCCGCGACACCGAACCGGCCATAGGGCTTCGTTGGAGGCCTTGGGCTGGCACAATGCTTGCAGAACAGAGATTGAACGCAGCAAGTCGGCGCCCTCCGGGTCCCTGCCGGTGAGTGAGTTACGAGACCGAATCGTGACCTCTTCCGCTTGAGGGATTCCAGGGAGCGGAACTCGGGAGTTGCAGAGAATCCACATCGCTGCGCAAGGAGGACAAAAGAAATGCCCGCTGCCGCCCAAGCGATCGAGTGTCATCCGGAAAGCCCGGGGCCCCGGGAGGGCAAGTACCTCACCTTTACCCTCGACAAAGAGGAGTACGGTATCGGAATCCTCAGGATCAAGGAGATCATCGGCATGATGCCCATCACTCCGGTGCCCCAGACTCCTGAATACGTCAAAGGCGTCATCAACCTCAGAGGGAAAGTGATCCCGGTCATCGACCTGAGGCTCCGCTTCGGCATGGACAGGGTGGGCTACACCGAGCGGACGTGCATCGTCGTCGTTGAAACGGAAGCGGGTGCCGGCACCGCCCTCGTCGGGATCGTCGTGGATTCGGTGTCGGAAGTGCTCAACATCAGGGCCGAGCTGATTGAGGATCCTCCTTCCTTCGGCACAGAACTGAGTGCAAGCTACATTCTGGGAATGGCCAAGACCGAAGGAAGCCTGAAGATTCTCCTCGATATCGACAAGGTGCTCCAGGCCCAGGGCATTCCTATTCTTGCGTCGGAGCAATGATCCCTACCCTTCCTTCATTCCTGAGGGACGTCTTTTCCCGGGCCACCCGCAAAACCGGCTCTGGGATGGGCGATGATTTGAGCAGCCCCCTTCCCTGTCCCTCACGGACACCTCCTGGGGAGGCCCCCGTGCCGTGAAGGTAGCCTCCGAAACCCAGAACCTGCCCACCCGGTTGACCGGCTCCCGTCTTGCGATGAAAGACCAGGGACCTCTTCACCCGAACGAAGAAAAGTACAAGGACATTCTGGAGAACAGTGAGGAAGGCTATTTTGAGGTGGACCTTGCAGGGAACCTCAGCTTTTTCAACAAGGCCTTGTGCCGGATCACCGGATACTCCAGGGAAGAACTCCTCGGCATGAACAACCGGAAGTACACGCGGCCGGAGACCGCCAGGAAACTCTACGAGGTGTTCAACCAGGTTTACCGGACAGGCCGCTCCGCCAAGTCGAGTGACTATGAGATCCTCCGCAAGGACGGCAGCTCCTGCTTTCTCGAGATTTCTGCTTACCTTTTCAGCGGCTCCGACGGGCTCCCGAGAGGGTTCCGCGGGATGGTGCGGGATGTGACCGAGCGCAAGCTGTCCCTGAAAGCCTTGGAGGAGAGCGAGGCTCGATACAGGCTCCTGGCCGATCATGCGACGGATATGATCTTCACCATGAACCTCGAGCTCGAGTTCCTCTATGTGAGCCCTTCCGTCCAAAGGATCATGGGATATGACGCGGATTTTTTCATCTCCCTGCCTCTCGATCGCCTGCTCACGCCCCCTTCCCTTGAAAGCGCCAGGCAGGCCCTGGACCAGGAACTGAGCCGTGAAGGGAAAGATTCCCCCGATCCTCTGCGGGTCATCACCCTTGAGCTTGAAGCCCGTCACCGCGAGGGCTCCACCATCTGGCTGGAGGGCCGGATGACCTTTCTCCGGCACCCGGACGGATCTCCCCAGGGTGTCCTGGGGGTGGCCCGCGACATCAGCGACCGCAAAATGGCTGAAGCCGCGCTTCGGGAGAGTGAAAGCAAGTACAGGCAGCTCGTCAAGCACGCGCCGGCAGGCATCTATGAAGTGGACTTCATCAACCGCAAGTTCCTCATGGTAAACGACGTGATGTGCGAGTACACGGGCTACACCAAGGAGGAGTTCCTGTCCCTGAGCCCGATGGACATTCTCACCGAAGAGAGTGTGGAGCGATTCCTGGAGAGGATGAGCAAGGTTTTCGCCGGCGAGCCCGTTCCGGAAACCGTCGAGTTTCAGATCCGGGGTAAAGACGGGAGAAACTTCTGGGTCGTGCTCTACACGCGGTACTCCTACGAAAACGGGATGCCCAAAGGGGCCACCGTGGTGGTCCATGACATCACGGAGCGACGGAACGCGGAAGAGGCGCTCAGGAAGTCCGAAGAGAAATACCGTCTCCTGGTGGAGCATGCCGAAGAAGGAGTGTTCATAGACCAGGAGGGGGCCATCCAATTCCCGAACCCCAAGGCCATGCAGATTCTGGGATACTCCCAAGAGGAACTGACGGGCCTTCGGTTCGTGGACCTGATCCACCCCCACGACCGGAAGCGGTTGCAGGCTGCGCGGCCGGAGGACGGTGGCGCGCCGAAAGACAGCACCACCCTGCGCCTGATCAACAAGGGCGGCAACGAACTCTGGCTGGAAGTCAAGGCGGTCCCCATCCTTTGGGACGGATCTCCCGCCCTTCTCCACCTCCTCAGGGACGTGACCCGCCAGAAAACGCTGGAAGCCCAGCTCATGCATGTGCAGAAAATGGAAGCCATCGGCACCCTGGCAGGCGGCATTGCCCACAATTTCAACAACCTCCTCATGGGCATTCAGGGCAACATCTCCCTCATGCTCATGGACGCCGACTCCAGCCGCTCCCACACGGAGCGTCTCGGCACCATAGAAAAACTGATCGAGAGCGGGTCGAAGCTCACCGGGCAACTGCTGGGCTATGCTCGGGGCGGCAAATACGAAGCCAGGCCCATGGACCTGAACCGCCTCGTGCAGGAGACGTCGCAGACCTTCGGCCTCGCCAAGAAGGAGATCGCCATCCATCTGGATCTCTCGGAGCATCTCTGGCATGTCGCCGCAGACCGCGCCCAGATCGAGGAGGTTCTGATGAACCTCTTTGTCAACGCCGCAGATGCCATGCCCAGAGGCGGGGACCTTTTCCTGACCACACGAAACGTGACGGAACAGGCCCTCCAGGGAAAACCCTTCAAAGTCGAGCCGGGCCTCTATGCCTTGGTCCGCGTGCGGGATACGGGCAGCGGCATGGACGCCGCAATCCTGGATCGGATTTTCGACCCCTTTTTCACCACCAAGCCCGTGGGCAGAGGCACGGGTCTGGGCTTGGCCTCGGCCTACGGCATCTTGAAGGCTCACAACGGGTATATCGATGTGGAGTCCGAGAAGGGGGCCGGGACCTGTTTCTTCCTCTACCTTCCCGCATCCAACCATCAGGTCGTTCAGGAAGAGCCCCTGAGGTCCGGGCCGGTCCGGGGGGCCGAAACCCTTTTGGTGGTGGATGACGAGGAGAGTGTGTTGAAGGTGGCGCAGCTCATGCTGGAAAAGCTCGGATACCGTGTGCTTGCCGCCAGGAGCGCAAAGGAGGCGATCCAGGTCTTCAACGGGAGCAGGGAGTGCATCCACATGGTGATCCTGGATATGATCATGCCGGACATGGGGGGAGGAACCCTCTACGAGAGGTTGAAGGCTATCGACCCCGGCCTCAAGGCTCTTCTGTCGAGCGGGTACAGTCTGGATGGCCAAGCCACGGAGATCCTCAGGCAAGGCTGCAACGGGTTCATCCAGAAACCCTTCGGCGTGGTGGATCTGTCCAGGAAAATACGAGAGATCCTGGACAGACCCATGAGACCGTCCTGAGCGTTTCCGTTTCAGGCACGATCATTGCATAAGTAAGGGTAGCAACCGGCGGCCCGTGAGAAGGGCTACGGAACCGAAATGAGGTATTGAATCATGGAACTGCACAGCAGCGCGTTGACGGACGAGATTTCCCCTCCCCCGCCCCATGAGCTTCCCAGAGCCCGATCTCTTTCGCCTTTGTGGGCCTTTCCGAAAGGGGAGAGCCGGACCTTGAATCTTCTTCTTGTCGAGCATGATCCGGCCTATGCCGCCTTTCTTAAGGAGGTTGCGGAAAAGTGCAACCACCCGGGTCTGAAGGTGGAGTGGACCGAGTGGCTGGATGCGGCGACCCATCGCGTACGAGAAGGAGACGTGGACGCCGTTCTTTTGGACATCAGTCTCCCCGACATCTCCGGGATCGAGATCTTCCGCACCATCCACCATGCGGCTCCGGAAGTCCCTGTTCTCGTCCTGGCAGACCTGGACGATGAAACCGTCGCATGCCGCATCATTCATGAAGGCGCACAGGACTATCTCTCCAAGCGCGCCGTGAACCCCCGGCATCTTCACCGTAGCATCCGCTTCGCCGTGGAGCGCGGTAAAGCCCGAAGAAACGTTACCCGAAACAGGAGGCCCGTCTGGGAGCTGAAGGCGGGCGAGGGACGGCTTCGACACGAGTGGTTCACCTCCCTGCCCGAATCTCGTCGATCTCCCTTTGAACTTCTTGGTTCTGTGGAGCGGTTGGGGCAGCAGACAGGGTCCTCAAGGCTTCGTGAGAACCTGGAATTCCCTATCCCTCCTCTTGGGCAAACGGCACGGATCCTGATGGTGGAACCTTCGGACAAGGACTATCGGAAACTGCGGGCCTGCCTCAAAGGGCACAAGGAGATCCGGACAATCCGAGCCAAGACGATCCGGAACGCTCTGACGGTTCTGACTCACCATGCCGTTGATCTCGTCTGCATGGACTACTTCTTGCCGGATGGCAACGGACAGGACTTCCTGACCAAAGTCAAAGAATTGACGCTGGATCCTCCAGTCGTGGTCATCACCGCCCACCGTGACCCCATGACCGCAGCTCAAATCATACAGGCGGGGGCCTACGACTATCTCCCCAAGCAAAAACTGAGCCCCAGACCCCTCTTTCGAGTCATTGCGAATGCCTTGGAAAAAGCCCGATTTCGGAAGCAAATCCAGGAAACCCAGAGAAAGATGGTGGAGCTTTCCATTCTGGATGATCTGACCGGGATCTCCAACCGCCGGCATTTCATGGAAACCCTTGAGAAAGAAGTGGACAGGGCCTGTCGCTATGGAAGTTCTCTTGTTTTGTGCATGATGGATGTGGATGAGTTCAAGAGAGTCAACGATACCTACGGCCATCTGGCGGGCGACATGGTTCTCCGGGAACTCGGGACTATGCTCCGAAAGTCCATCCGCATGAGCGACATCGCCTGCCGTTACGGCGGCGAGGAATTCGCCCTGCTTCTGCCCCAAACCGCCCTCCGGGAAGCGGCCAGCCAGGCGGAAAGACTCCGGCGCATGGTCGAGGCCAACCGCTTTGAGTGGGAAGGAACTCCCTTCAGCCTTACGCTGAGTTTCGGCCTGGCTCGCCTGGACCACGAAAGGAACCCGTCTCCAAAGGCTCTGCTGGAGGATGCGGACAAGGCCCTATACAGGGCCAAAAGAAACGGAAAGAACCGGGTGGCTATGGATGAAGAGGATGAGTCGCTCTAGCAGGCTGCTGAAACGCACAATTCTTCCGTCACTCCCGCGGAGGCGGGAGTCCAGAAAAGCCAGAAAAGACTGGATTCCCGCCTGCGCGGGAATGACATCAAAGACCTGGGAAACGCGCTTTTCACCAGCCTGCTAGGACATGAGTTCGATCATCTTGGCGCTGATCACGTGGTCCAGATAGGAAAAGTCGACCGGTTTCGTCACATAATCATAGGCCCCCAGTTCGAAGGTTCTTCTGGCCTGTTCATGATCCATGAGCCCGGTGACCATGACGACCCCGATGCCGGGATCGATCTTCCGGATTTCCTTCAGAACCTCAAGTCCGTCAATGCCCGGCAGGGCGACATCGAGGAGGACCACCTGCGGCTTGATTTCTCTCACCTTGCGCAGGGCGGTCTGCCCGTCAAAGGCTGTGTAAACATCATGGTCCCTGGCGGCCAGAAACTTCTCCAGAACCTCGCAGATTCCGACTTCGTCATCAACGACCATTACTTTTCCCATAGCGAACTCCTTTCAGGCAGTTTTCCTCTCTCCTGTCCTGGTGGGCGATCCATTGCGGAGGCGCTCTTGATGAACGCTCTTTTTTTTCACCCCTGGACCGTGCGCCGTGCCCCTTGCTCCCTATCCAATAATATCCAGAACCGAGCCGATCATTTCCTCTTCGGTTTTCACGACTTTGGTATTGGCTGTGAACATTTTCTCCGTCAACAGGGCATTGGGGATCTCTTCCTCCAGGCTCACATTGGAAAGCTCCTTTTCCTCCAGGCCAGCGGCTGTTTCTTCCATAATCCGCGGACCCGGAGTCTCCACCCGGGAGAGGGTCACCCGGACACCCCCGGGTTCCTGATCCTCCATCAGGACCCTGCTCTTTTTGAAACCCTCGCTCGCCCCGTTCGCCACGTTGTTGGCGATTACCCCCATCCTTTTCCCAAAAGCGCTCAGAGCGGAAATCGCACTGTACATTCCTGAAATCATGAGGCCCTCTCCTTTTCTCTCAGAATTGCTTCCCAGCGGCGCTTTCTCACGGCGCCGACACGGCTTCTCCCGGCGCATCCGGCCCAAACCCTGTTTCCGGAGGCCCGTGGTTCAAGTCCATGGTTCTTTGGTGCAGAAGGTCTATGAAAACTTTCGAAATCTCAGGATCGAATTGGGATCCTGCGCTTTCGCTGAGAATGGCCAGGGCTTTGTCCTGAGACATCTTGCTGCGGTAGGAGCGGTCCGAGGTCAGGGCGTCATACACATCTGCGATGGAAATGATCCTCGCCAGATAGGGGATCTGCTCCTTTTTCAAGCCGTCGGGATAGCCTCTGCCGTCCCATCGCTCGTGGTGCGCCCTGACCACGCACTGCTCCTTGGACCACATGTCAAAGTGCCCGATGATGTGGCTGCCGATGAGGGGATGCTTTTTGATGACTTCGTATTCCTCCGCCGTGAGCTTTCCCGGCTTGAGCAGAATATGGTCCGGCACACCGATCTTACCGATATCATGCAGATTGGCGGCGACCTGGAGAATCTCGATCTCTTCCTCCGTGCGATCAAGGACCTTGGCCATGGCCACGGCGTACCGGGTAACCCTTGCGGAGTGCTGCTTCGTGTAGGCGTCCCTGGCCTCCAGGGTCTCGACAAAGGCGTAAAGGATGGAGAAGAGGCTCTGGTAGAGGTTGTCATAAAGGGCGAAGTTCTCTATGGAAGAGGAGGCTTTGTCGAGAAGGAAATCGAGATAGTACAGGTCCTTTTCTTTCAGGGGGCCTTTGCCGTTCGTGGCCCTCAGGACAAGCGCTCCGAAAAGACTGGAACGGATTTTCAGGGGGGCGGCAATGAGAATTCCTTTTCCGTCTTCTCCCTTCACCAGGACCGGAAGGCCCTCCGTGGCCATTCGGTCGAGAAGGTCTTGCCGGACCGGATCGTTTTCCCTCGTTCCCTCACGGACCCCTTCATAGAAGGAGCTGATGACCGAGGGCTCTTTTTTCTCCTGGTCCAGGATCACGAAATGGGCTTCGTTGCAGGAGGTGATTTCTCCGCAGAGATTCACCAGAGTCTCGAAGAGCGCTCTGCTGCTCGCAGGATGATCCAGCCTCCGGAGAATGAGGTTCACGGTCTCCAGTTCTCTGATTTTCTCCTCCAGCTCCCGATTCAGGTCGAGAATCCTCTGTTTTCCTTTCACTTCCTCCTTCAGCAGCACGTTTTCGACAAAAAGGGACCTTTCCCTCATGGTCCGTTCAATCACCATGGAGAGCTGATCCAATCGCACCGGTTTGATAAGAAAATCCACCACGCCGTTCTTGAGGGTTCTGATGGCGCTCTCCAAGGAAGGGTACCCCGTCATCACGACCACGGGAATGGTGTTGTCCAGGGACTGAATTCGCCCCGTCAGTTCCAGCCCGTCCAAGCCGGGCATGGAAATGTCGGTGAGGCAGCAGTCGATCTTTTCCTTGGAGAGGATCTGCAGCGCCTCAAAGCCATCCTCCGCCGTGAGGACCCTATAGGAGTGGCGCCTCTCAAGGAATTCCTTCATCACTTCCCGGATGGGCTGCTCATCATCGACCACAAGAATGTTCAGGGCCTGTGCCACGGTCTTCCTTTCCGCTGGGATTCTGCGTTCATGACTTTTAAGAGATGGGCTTTGACGACCTGGAACTCCTGCTCGCTGAAGAGCCCCTTTTCCTTGAGCGCCAACAGGGCGTCCAACTTCTCCAGGAGCGTGTCCCGCTCCCGGGTTTCGCCGTAGAGATAGTGAACGCTCGGCATGCTGGAGGAAAGGAAGTTGATGCTTGTGATCGTGCCGGCTGGCGTCTTTCGCTCTCTCAAGGCCGTCAGCTCCTCGCAAGACGACTGCAGCTTTCGGAGGAGCTCGCGGTTCTCCCTGTTGAGCTTCACCTTTTCGACGGCATTGCCCACGGTGATCCTGAAGCCGTCGAGCTTGAAAGGCTTCTGAATGAAATCGTAAGCCCCTTCCCTGATCGCGGCAATCGCCGTCTCCAGGGTGGCATACCCCGTGATGATGATCACCAGCACGTCCGGGTTCACCTGCTTCGCGACCTTGAACACCTCCGGCCCTTCCACGCCCGGCAGCATCAGGTCCAGGATGAGAAGGTCATAGGCCGCGGCTTTAAGACACTCGACGGCACTGAACCCATCGTAGCAGACGCGCACCTCCCGCCCCTCCTGGGCGACGACATCCTTCAGAATGTCTGCAATGGCCGCGTCGTCATCCACAATGAGGACCCGCACCGATTCACTTCCTTGCTCCAGCAGGGTCACGGACATGGAAAGCGGGGGTCCTCTCAGCCCACCTGGTCGAAGAGAAGGCCGATCATCTCGTCCAGCCGCGCCGCGAGGTTGAGCAGTTCGGAGGGCGGGATCTCACGGATCACTTCTCCTGTCAGGGCGTCCTTGACCGTGACCACCGTCCGACCGGAAGCCTCGTGGACAGAAAACTGCAGATCCACCTGGTGAATCAGCTCGAAGCTTTGCTTGAGGCCGGAGATCGCCGCTTCGATCTCCCGGGGATCCGGCTTTCCTTGCTCGCCTCCTCGATCCACGCCTCGTGCCACGGCATCACTGCCGACCGCGGGACTCACAGAACCCAACGACACGCTGTTTGGTAGGGACGTTTTCACAGGTTCGGTCATCATGTCTTTACGCCTCCCCTCTTCCTGATCTATCGGCAGTCCTTAAGAAAAACTTTAGCCCACAGAACCGGGCCGCCTATTTCCTCGTGTCCAGGAATCTCGGGCCCGGCCCATCTTCCGCCGCATATCCTTGGGCAGCGGATCGGCTGACCCGGAGTTTGAGCAGTTCACTTCTCAGGGATTCGCTTTCCTTTTTGGCCAATACATTCAATTCCTTGTCCTTAGACTGCGCCTCACTTAGCACTCTCCTCATATCGTCAAGACTCTCCCGAACCGCCTCGGGGGGTGCCCCTGACAGGTCGGCCGGCCCTGGCGAAAGAGGTCCCCCACATGCGCCAAAAGATCGATCCAGAGCGTCTATCCCTTGAATCAGAGTCTGACGTCTGAAAAGGAACGGTTCGGCTTCCCGGGATCTCCCTTCCTTCAACGCGTCCACAAATCCTGCGGTCACAGAAAGGTACTGGCGCAGGAGAACGGTTTTTTTGTTCAGATAGGAAAAGACGCTTTTTTCCAGAGCCCTTTTCATGGATTTCTTCCGCCTCCCGGCTGTGCCGTCTCACGCGCCGACATGGGAGGCCCCCGCTTCTTGTTTCAAGAGGCCGCAGCCCTGCGCTTTTCAGAGCGCTGAAGATCGGAGAGGGATTCCCAGGCCGACTTCAGGTCCTTCAACATCCCGATCACCTCGTCGTAGGCATTCAAATCCCGTACCAAGTCTCCCTGGAGCAACCTCGCGAGCATGTAGTTGTACAGGGCCTGCAGATTCCGGGCAATGACCCCTCCTTGCTCCAGGTTGAGGGAACAGAGCAACTCGCTGATGAAATCCTGCGCTTTGGAAAGAGCGTTGCATTTCCCTTCGTAATCCCCTCCCCGGTACTTGGTTTTGGCGATCATGAGCTGGTCGATGGCTCCCTCATAGCACAGGATGACCAGTCTCCTGGGGTCCGCGGTGATGACGTC
>JALOPA010000402.1 GCA_025454125.1 Thermodesulfobacteriota bacterium | reverse complement strand
CTCCAATCAGGCCAGGCAAGAATGCTGTTGGTCAAGCTTACTCGTTCAGGGACCGATAACGTGTTTTTGTTGTCGGAAAGATCCGGGACTATGGTGCTGTGGCTTTTGTCCAATGCATAGGATACTATCAACGTTTCATTAGAGACGCTCTGTCTCCCTCCATCGCGGTCCTTAGCAATTTCGCTTTCGGTCAGCGCGCGTTCATACACCTTTAATGCTAGAACAGCGCCTGTCCAAGGGCCCTTCACTTCTCTCGAATTCCCCACCACCAAAGAATAGCCTCTGATGGACTCTCTTTCACCTAGGAGGGCCACGTCCTGAAAACTCTTCGCCAATCCGCCGTTCACATAGATGCCGCAAGTCGTGCCATTCGACACAAGGGTTAGACGCTGGGTCTTGTCCTTTATCAGTGCATCCCTAACACCGATTTCCTTCCTCCATCGCCTGCCGCTCTCGTCATAGGTGAACCAGCGCACGATGAGCGATTGCTTCCATTGCCCCAGGTAGAAGGCTTCTTTGCCAGAGCTGCCAATGAAACCAAGAATATGAGGGACACCGTTGGTGACCTCCAGGCTCGGTCTGAGGAGGATGTCGATGGTGAATGATCCTCTTTCCGAAGGAGTAGGCTTTAGAGAACTCAACGGAGAGGGCGTGTAGGCTATTCCGCCAACGGAAAGCTTAAACCGTCGATTCTCTCCGTCAAAGTACAGGCCTTCTTCGTTTGAAATCCAGTAGGCCCTGTTCTTTGGCGATGGATCAAAGGGCCAGAGCCCCACAAAGAGCAGACCAGCGGCCATCAGCAGACAAAGAATCCCCAGAATCCTCTTCCTTTCAATCACCACTCTGATACCGATACAACTCGCTGAACGCTACCAATTCCGAACTTGAAAACAAACTTGACAGGATTTACCCCGGTTGAATGAGCTACGCATTCAACGGGGCAGGCACGATTATCAGGATCTTTTCTCCCAAAACCCTTCTGTTTTTCTTCTGGAAAAGCAGAAGACACTTCCTGTCCATCCTGTTAATCCTGTCTAGAATCTTCTTATTGGATTTACTGGGCCGTCACGACCCTTCTGGGTAGACGGGAGCTCGCTGGTGCCGCTTCCAGATACTCCTTCATGCTCGCGGCAAGTGTTTCCATGGTCTTTCTGAACTTCAGCTCGTTCTGCTCAAGGAGAGTGAATCGGAAGCCCTGCAAGTCGGTATTGAATGAACTGAGCGGAACCACACAAAGCCCTTCCGCCCCAATCAAATAGTATACGAACCTCTTGTCTTGTTCCATACCGGGCGCAGCGCAGAGTTCTTCCACCAGACTATGGACACCCTTGTTCGCAATCGAAAGGCTCTGCCGCTGGTTCAGACGATCCTTCTCAAAAACGACAGTCACATAGAAAGCGCCATTGGTACGGTTGGTGATGATTCCGTCGACTTTTCTGAGTGTGTTGTAGGCTATCTCGGAGAAACGCTCGTAGCGACGGCGCCGTCCGTCGAGAAACGATTCATACTCCGGGTGCAGCAGGATTTGGGGGATGGCCTTTTGCGGCAAAGTGGTTGAGCACACCTCCACCATTTTGGCGTTCACGATGCTCTCGACGTATTTCGCGAATTGCGGGTCCTTTTGCGCATTGTAGACCTCGATCCACCCGCAGCGGGACCCGGGCCAGGGCAACTCCTTCGAGATTCCCTTCATGGATATCCCCGGGACTTCCCCGATCACCGCTGAAAGCGCTTTGGTTTCATGTCCGCTGTAAACGATATTCTGATAGATCTCATCCGCGATAATGAAAAGGCGGAACTCTTCGGCAATGGCAACGATTTCCTTCAAGATGCTGACAGGGTAGACAGCGCCGGTGGGATTGTCGGGATTGACCAGCAGGATTCCCGACACGGCAGGGTTGTATTTTACCCTGTTCCTCAGTTCCTCCAGGTCAGGGTACCAGTTGTTCCGCGGATTCAGGCGATAGCTCACCGGCCGCATGCCCGCATGAGCGGCCTCAGCTGATGAGTGAGTGGTATAAGTGGGAGAAGGGGTGATCACCCTGGCGGTGCTGCGAAGAAAACCGTAGACCTTGGCGATCGCGTCGCCCAGCCCGTTGAAGAAGACAATGTCGTCAGCGGAGATGCGAGGGCCGCCGTTCTTGTTGTTCCGGGCCGCCAGGAACTCTCTGGTCTCCAACAGGCCTTTGGACGGGCAGTAGCTGTAGGAGCAGTCCTCCATAGCCAGACTGGATATGATCTCCTTCATCCAGGGCGGGATTTTTTCACCCTTGGCAACCGGATCTCCGATGTTCTCCAGGTTGACCTCCACCCCCATGGCCTTCACCCTTTCAACCACCTTCATGATGTTCCGGATTTCGTAGTTGAGTTCCCCTGCCCCTATGTGCACGATTTCGTTTCTCACTCTCGATTACCCCTCCCGAAGTTTTGTTCAGCCTTACACACTTCAAAGGTGCTGAACACTTTAATTTTCCGTAAAAGCCAAGAAAGATGTTGGATGTCGATCGCTTGATACTGGGTATTGGATGCTAGATTCTACATACTTGATGCTTGCTTCTGGTAAAGCAGGAAAGCTGGAATAGCGCAATCGTTCAAGACCTTAAGATCATCGACGGCCCCGGCATACACAGAGGTCCACAACAGGATGGGTAAATGGGATGTGTGGGGACCAGCAAGACCGAGCGGGAAGAAATCAGGCTGCCTCGATTCTTTGCTCCATTGGCTTTATCACTTCCCGGAAGCGGCTCGCAGCATTGAAGATCTCAAGGCCGATGACCTGCCCCGATTTGTCAAGCTCAACGTTTACACCAGGGGCAAGCTCCACAGATTCCTCCTCTTGACCCTCTTTGCCAAAATAGAGGACATCTTGCTCCTCATCATAAAACACTCTAAAATCACTCATGCCTTCCTAGCCCGCCAGCGTTTTTGCCACCTACCTCGGCAATCAAGGGGACACGAACAGTCATTGCACCGCAATAAATTTCTTGATTTCTTCGATGAACTCTCTGGCTGCTTCCAAAGCCTCATCCACTTCCTCTACAGAAACTTCCACAAGCTCTTTATAGTCGGCCAACTGGCGGGCATTAAACATCTTGTGCAGCGACTTGGATAATTGCTTATCCATTTTCCCGCTAAGAATAAAAGCCTGATCGAAAATGGATATTATGCCGGAATGTTTTGAGGTCTTCAGGGTAACGTTCGTTTTTAAGAATAGCCCAAGTACGGCATAAAACATGGCATAATAGGTGCGATTTACAATGGATCTAGGGCTCAGTTTGCTCTCTGCCATAGCCTGTGCATCGGCTAAGGTCTCTTCGGCTTGCTTCAGCCTATACGCCAACAGTGCTTCTCTGTCGGTCATACTCGAACGCCCTCCTCCTTGATATTGAGCAGAATGGGGGACGCTCGCAGAGGAGAGTTCTCGGTTTCGTCCACCGAAAAAACAAGAGGAGAGATGACTATTGAATTCTCCAGACCTATTTCCCAAGCTATTTCGGATATAGCATCTTTAGTTCTTCTGTCCAGCTGGGCCACCTCAATAAAGACGTCCAAGTCCGAGAATTCGTCATCGTCGCCTCGAGCTTTGGAACCATAGACCTTAAAGTCTATCATCTCCACCGCCTCAGCCAGTCGGCCTTTCAGTTCACTGGCAATTCTGTAATCGCGAGGGTTCATCGGATTTCCCAATCCTTCTCATTCAAAGCAGGAGAAACGATGTCCCCGACAATCCGGCCTTTGGATTCAAAAGATCCCAACCAAGACCGGGACTTTTGAGCCCGTGGGGGGGGGCGAAATCAATGCAATCGGCTCTCCTTGCCGCCTAACCAATATAGGTTGACCCGTGCTCTTCACCTTATCCAGAAGGGCCAGGCATGCAGCCTTGAATTT
>JALOPA010000401.1 GCA_025454125.1 Thermodesulfobacteriota bacterium | reverse complement strand
TCTCCGATGATGTCCGTGAGCACCACCGTCCTGCTGCCGTCGGAGATCAGGCCCATGGCCACGCCGGCCACGGGTTCCTTGATGGGCACGCCGGCATCCATCAGGGACAGGGAGCCCCCGCACACGCTCGCCATCGAGGACGAGCCGTTGGACTCCAGGATTTCGGAAACCACCCGCACCGTATATTGAAACTGTTCCTTGGGGGGAAGGACAGGCACCAGCGATCGATGGGCCAGGGCGCCGTGGCCGATGTCTCTGCGGCTCGGGCCTCCCAGCCGCTTGGCTTCCCCGACCGAATAGGGCGGGAAATTGTAGTGCAGCAGGAAGCGCTTGAACCGGACGCCGTAAATCGTCTCCATCCTCTGCTCGTCCATCTCCGTGCCCAGGGTGGTGAGCACGAGCGCCTGCGTTTCGCCTCGGGTGAACAGCGCCGAGCCGTGAACCCTGGGGAGGACCCCCACCATGCACTCAATGGGCCTCACCTCGGTGAAGCTCCGGCCGTCGATGCGTCTTCCCTCTTCGAGGATCATGCGACGAACCAGGTCCCGCTCCAGATCGGCCAGCCGCTCCTTGATTTCAGACCCCCGTCCTTCGTATTCCGCCGCAAGGGCCTCCACCGTCTTGGTCGCGGCGAGGTCTCTCTTGTCCTGACGCTCCTTCTTGTCCGCGGTCGCCATGGCTTCCCGGAGAAGCGGGAGGGCGAGTTCCCGGATCTTCGCCTCCAGGGCCTCGTCCCGCTTGGCCGGAGCGATGTCTCTCTTGGATTTTCCCGCGGCGCTTCGGATCTCCTCCTGCATGTCCAGAATCGGCTGCAGGGCCTGATGGCCGAAAAAGACGGCATCGATCATGTCCGACTCGGAGACGAAGTTGCCTCCTCCTTCGACCATGACCACGGCGGAACGCGTCCCGGCCACAATCAGCTGGATGTCGCTTTCCTCCTGCTGGGAAAGCGTGGGGTTCGCCACCAGTTTTCCCCCGACTCTCCCTACCCGGACCGCGCCCACAGGTCCCCGGAAAGGGATGTCCGAAACTTCGAGCGCAGCCGAAGCCCCGACCAGAGCCAGGACGTCCGCCTCATTTTCCCGGTCCGTGGAGAGCACGGTGGCAATGATCTGCGTTTCGTAATAGTAGTTGTCCGGGAAGAGAGGCCTTAAGGGCCGGTCAATCAGCCGGGCGACCAGCGTTTCTCTCTCGCTCGGCCTTCCCATATCCCTCCGGAAATAATTTCCCGGTATCCTGCCCCCGGCATAAGACATCTCCTGGTATTCCACCGTGAGAGGTAAAAAATCCACGCCTTCTCTGAGGTCTTTGGTGGCCACCGCTGTGACCAGCACCACGGTTTCACCCAGAGTAACCACGGCAGAGCCACTGGCCTGCTTGGCGATGCGGCCAGTTTCAATATGCATCATCTGCCCGTTCATTTCTCTTGAGGCACTCTTGATCATGTGTCCTTCCGTCCTTTCCATGAAGTGAGACAAAAGATCCTTTGGCCCGGACCTGCGTCAGGATCGTTCTTGACGATGAACCGGTCCTACTTCCTCAGGCCAAGTTCCTTGATGATTGACAAATATCTCTTTTCGTCCGTTCTGCGGAGATAATTGAGCAGCCGCCTTCTCTGACCGACCAGTTTCAGAAGCCCTCTCCGGGAATGGTGGTCTTTCTTGTGAGTTTTGAAATGTTCCGTCAGCGTGTTGATGCGGTTGCTCAGAATGGCCACCTGAACTTCCGGAGAACCCGTATCTTTTTCATGCAGCTTGAATTGATCGATAATCCCTTTCTTTGCTTCTGCTTTGAGCACCACGTTGTGTACCTCCTCTTAAATAGAATCCTGTGTTGTTTCCTCCCTCTCCTTCAGACGAAGACCCGCGACACTCTGAGCCCTTGTTTTGCCCCGGGATCGAAACGCACGAGGGCGATGAGATCCGGGCCGCTCACGAGCTTTACGTCTTCCTGAGGGAAAGGCGCTTTCCGTCCGAGTTCCTCCCATCCCGGCTGAACCCCTTGCCGCACCTGGAAGGCGGTCCTTTCATCCACCTCCACTTCCGCGAAGTGGGGGAGCGCATGGCGCAAGGGGATGATCCTTTCTTTGACCGTCTCTGCGGCCCCCAGGTTCCCGGCCCGCAGAGCCTTGTCGACGCTGTAGGGACCGGATCTCGTCCGCCTGAGGGCTTTGAGGTGTGCCCCGACCCCCAGATCCCTTCCCAGGTCCGCCGCCAGGGTTCGCACATAGGTCCCTGAAGAGCAGACCACCCTGAAATCGACATCCGGAAGCTCCAGCGACAGCACGCTGAACTCCCCAATCCGCACCCGCCGCTTCTCCAGGGTCACCGGCAGTCCCTGTCGCGCCAACGAATAGGCCCGCTTCCCCTGCACCTTCAGGGCCGAGAAGGACGGGGGGGTCTGCTCCGTCTCACCCACAAAAACACACGCTCTTTCCCGGACCCGTTCGGGATCCAGCTTCGGCACAGGGTTCACGGCAGTGACCCGACCTGTTCGGTCCAGGGTGTCCGTTTCCACGCCCAGGGTCAGGGTCCCCACGTACGTTTTTTCCCCGGCCATAAGATAGGGGGAGAGTTTTGTCCCCTGGCCGACCAACACCAGCAGCAGTCCGGTCGCAAAAGGGTCAAGCGTTCCGGCATGCCCGACTTTGCCGACTTTGAGGAGCTTCTTGACTCTCCTCACGACGCCGAAGGAGGTCTCCCCTTCCTCTTTGTCAATCAGCAACACGCCGTCCGTTGGATCAGCCACCCATCCCTCTAGATCTCGGAACCGGAAGAGGCTTCCGTCTTCAGCTTCCGGAAGAGTTTCTCCATGTGGTCCCCTTCCGCCAGGGACGGGTCGTGTTTGAAGACGATGTCCGGAATGTACTTGAGGTCCATGCGGAGACCGATTTCCCTCTTGATGAACCCCGTGGCGCTCTCCAGCCCCTTCTGCGCATCGAGAATCTCCTGCTCGCTCCCGATGAGGCTGTAGAACACCTTGGCGTAGCGCAGATCCTGGCTTACAACGATCCCTGTGACGGTTGTCTTCTTCACCCTCGGGTCCTTGACCCTGGTCATCAGCAGATCCGCAATTTCTCTGAGGATCAGGTCTCCGACCCTGCTGGCTCTTCTTCCCGGCAACATCTGTATCTCTCTCTATCTTGACAAACACCCGCAACGCACAACGCTGTCCGCACAACGCCCGACATCTCAGGGACGAGTGAGAGGTCACGAGTGATGTTTTATCTCGTCACTGGTCACTCGTCACTTGTCACTCACAGGTTGATGACCTCGGTCTCCACATGGACGATTTCAGCAAGATACATGGATTCGATGAACCCCAGGATGTTGCTGAGCGACGAATCCATGTGACGCCGGTCATTGCCCACCGTGGTGACCCCGAGTTCGATCCTCTGCCAGTCGTCGTTGGACCCCACCTCCGCCACAGAGGCGTTGAACTTGTTCTTCACCCTGTCCACCATACTCCGGAGGATCTTCCGCTTGTCCTTGAGCGAGTGGTTGTCCTGGATCCGGAATTCGATTTTCAGCGTGCCCACGACCATGAATCAGAGCTCCGGCCTGACTTCCTCGACCTGGTACACTTCAAAGACATCCCCCGGTTTATAGTCCTGATAATTCTCGAGGGTGATGCCGCACTCGTAGCCCGTCTGCACTTCCTTGACATCGTCCTTAAATCGCCGCAGGGAAACGATCTTTCCGTCAAAGACCACCACTTCATCTCTCAGGAGGCGCGCCCGCGCGTTTCTTTCTATCCGCCCGTCGGTCACCGTGCACCCTGCCACAGACCCCACCTTGGGAATGTGGAACACCTCCTTGACCGATGCCCGTCCGATGAAGTTCTCCTTCAGAATCGGGGCCAGGAGCCCGGCCATGGCCATTTTGATATCCT
>JALOPA010000400.1 GCA_025454125.1 Thermodesulfobacteriota bacterium | reverse complement strand
CCGGGATGCTTACCTGGGGACGGAGACGAAGAAGTGAACATCCTCGAAGTCAAAGATCTCATGGTCTTCTACGAAAACGCGATCGCCATCAACAACGTGGCCATGAAATGCGAAAAGGGGCTTGTGACCGGCATCTTCGGCGCCAACAGCGCGGGCAAGTCCACCCTCATGTACACCATCTCCGGCATCATCCTTGACGTGAAACGAAAAGAAGCCATGAAGGGAGGGGAGCGCATCACCATTCTGGGAAGCGTCCTCTATGAGGGCAAAGACATCATTAAGGTGGAACCGAGTGAAAGAGCCCGGATGGGCATCGTCCTCTGCCCTGAGCGACGCCGGATCTTCCAGGAGAGCACCGTCCTCGAAAACCTGAAGATCGGGGGCATCCTGGCCACCAAAACGCAGGGCAAGAAAACCATGGACTATGTGTTCAACCTCTTTCCCCACCTGAAAAGCCTGAAAAAGAGAGAGGGAGGATTTCTGAGCGGCGGGGAGCAGCAGATGCTCGCCATCGGCCGGGCCCTCATGGCCCAGCCCAAACTGCTGTTGTTGGACGAACCGCTTCTCGGCTTAAGCCCCCTCATGGAGGAACTGCTGGCCAAGGCCATCATGAGCATCAACAAGGAAACCGGGATCACCACCCTGATTTCCGAACAGTACGCACGCCCCATCCTGCCCATCATCAACTACGGCTACGTGCTTGAAAACGGCGGCGCCGTCCTCGAAGGAACCTCCCAGGAGCTCATCGACAATCCGGATGTGAAGTCTGCCTACTTCGGCCTCTAGCAGGTTGCTCAAGAACCAATCCAGCGAGGTGATCCCATGATCCTTTTGAATCCCCGAAACCATGTTCGCAAGTATCCTGACGAGAAGTCCCGGCAGATCATGCTCAAGACCATCGAGTTCTTTGAGAACAAGGGCCTCAAGAAAATCAAACAGGACTGGCATCAGAAAACCTTCAACTACGATTTCGTCGAGTTCCTCAAGGAGAACCAGGTCTTCGCAACCCTGATGACGCCCTCGGGCTACGGGGCGCCCGATTCCAGGTGGGACAACTACCGCAACTGCGAGTTCTCGGAGATCTCCTCCTTCTACGGAATCACCTACTGGTACACCTGGCAGGTCTCCATGCTCGGGCTTGCGCCCATCTGGCTCGGGAGCAACGAAGCGGTGAAGCACAAGACCGCCAGACTTCTCCAGGAGGGTGGGATCTTCGCCTTCGGCCTTTCTGAAAAGGAGCACGGCGCAGACATTTACTCCACCGAGATGTTGCTTCATCCTCAGGGCAGCGGCAAATACCTTGCACGGGGCAGCAAGTACTACATCGGGAACGGCAATGAAGCGGCCCTGGTGTCGAATTTCGCGAAAACGGCCGACACCCGCGACTATGTGTTCTTTGTCGTGAACTCGAAACATCCCAACTACGAGTGCGTCCGCAATGTGGTCAACGAATCGAACTACGTGGCGGAAATCGCGCTCCACGATTACCCCATCACCGACGAGGACATCCTGGAGCGAGGCCCTAAAGCATGGGATGACATGCTCAACACCATCAACATCTGCAAGTTCAATCTGGGCTGGGGAGCGATCGGGCTCTGCACCCATGCCCTCTACGAATCCATGAACCATGCAGCCAACCGCAAGGTCTACGGCAAAACCGTTACCGACTTCTCGCACGTCAAGAGGCTCTTCACCGACGCCTATTGCCGGCTCGCAGCGATGAAACTCTTTTCGGAGAGGGCCAGCGACTACATGCGGTCCGCTAACGAGAACGACCGCCGCTACCTCCTCTACAACCCCATGGTGAAAATGAAGGTCACCCGCGAGGGCGAAGACGTGATGAATCTCCTCCATGACGTGATCGCAGCCAAGGGATTTGAAAACGAGCCGTTTTTCGAGATCGCCAAACATGAACTCCCGATGCTGCCCAAGCTGGAAGGGACCGTGCACGTGAACATGGCCCTCATCGTGAAGTTCATGGCCAACTACTTCTTCAACCCCAAGGCTTATCCGGAGGTTCCGAGGCGAGACGATCCTTCCAACGACGCCTTTCTCTTTAAACAGGGACCCACGCGCGGGCTGGGCAAGATCCAGTTCCACGACTACAACCTCGCCTACCATCCGGTGGACCTGCCCAACGTGCAGGTGTTCAAGGAACAGATCAAGCTCTTCAAGGACTTCCTCGTGCAGGCCCGGCCGAGCGACGCGCAGGCCAGCGACATCGACTATCTGCTGGCGCTCGGGGAGATCCTCACCCTCGTCGCCTACGGCCAGCTCATCATCGAAAGCCGCAAGTTCTACGAGGTGGAAGACGATCTCCTGGACGAGATTTTCGACGGAATGGTGAGAGATTTCTCGAAGTATGCCCTCAGCCTCCACATGAAGCCGAGCAACAGCGAGAAACAGAGAGCCCTCTCACTCAAGATGATCAAGCCCCCCATACCGAACGAGAAGCGATTCGAAAAGATCTGGGAGACCCATGTGTACGCCCTCAGGGGACAGTACCGCATGAACCCGTGAAAACCCCGGAAGACACCTGAAAAAAGCAATGAGTCGTGAGGACTGAGGAAGATCAAGAGTAGGCGCCTCCTGAAATTCACTCAGTCCTCCTCACTCATCCCTCAGTCCTTTTTTTCTCAAAAGCAGGAGGGGACGTTGCGGCGGCGAAGGGACTGCTCTTTGGTTTCAATGACCGGATCGTGCTTCTGCTCTCTAGGGATTCGCTCGATACGGATCTTTTCATTGTTCCAAGACACCCGGACCGTCCGATAAGGGGAATTGAGAATAGCGCTGTTCAAGGGCAGGCGCCGGTAGGTGAAGTTGAACATCCTTTCCCTCGACCAACGCTTGGGATAGTAATGCAGAGGATCAAACTCGAAGTACCCCTCCTTGAGAATGCCGTCCACGAGCACGTGGCGCGGAGGGGAAACAATCGCCTTCTTCAGTCTCTTTTCGATCGTGGCCTTTGCTGAACGGCTCAGGTCATCGCCCACCACCTGAGTGGGATACTCGCTCCCCGGAGGATCGGTGCCGAAGTTTCTCTTCACGGTAGCCAGGTCTTTGATGATAAGCCGAGCATCCCAGAAGTCCAGGTCCGTAAAGATGTGGTAATCGTTGGTTGCCTTGCTGGGATGGCAGTGAATGATTTTGGCCATGGTCTCGTTCACCTCTGCTTTCGAGGGTAACATAAGACTGAATGGGTTGTCTGTCAAAGTGTTGGTGGGAATCGGAAAACGGATCGTCCTTGGGTTGACAGAGTGCTGAAAAGGCGATTTTCGCGGTCTTCGCTGTCATTCCCGCGGAGGCGGGAATCCAGCATTTCCTGGCTTTTCTGGACTCCCGCCGGAGTTTATCCGCCTCAGGCGGGCGGGAATGACATTCCAAGCGACGGCTTGGTCTTGATTTTAGGCTGATAGCCACACTGAGGAGGTTGCTATTCAGGCTCGGAGGGCTAGTTGAGGCCTTTGGGGCCGAGAGTGAAAAGTTTCTTGTAGCCTGAGGTTTTGTTCTCGATCTCGACCTGGATGATGCCTTCTTCGGTGTACTCGTAGACTTCCGTCACTTCCTGTGAAGACGCCCCGGGGTCTCTCTCTACGGGTATCTTCGGGAGATCCTTCCTGTCCCGAAGCTTCGGGTCGTAGGGGAAATAGACATCCTGCCACAGGGCAATATCCCCTTCCGGCTGGTCAGCCCTTCCAAGAGAACTGCATTCCAAATACCGCAGCAGGCCAATGTTGTGCACGGGGTTGTAGGTTCGAGTGGCCCGGAGCTTGCTCGTGTTCGAATCGACTTGCCGGTCCTTGAGGAAAACGGGATCGAAAATTTTGTCGTCCCCCCTTTCCCGCCAGATGCCGAAATGGCGGGAGACGGATTCCCGCATCTTGATGGCTG
>JALOPA010000399.1 GCA_025454125.1 Thermodesulfobacteriota bacterium | reverse complement strand
ACGGAAACGCGATGGGCCACCCCACCCAGGAAGGCAAGAATCTGTCCGGCCTCGATTTCATCAAGAGCATCTGCACCATGAAGGAGGGATATCTTCCTCACCGTCACGAGGGGATTGAAAAGTTGGCTTTCTTTAAACACTTCGAACCCTGGGATTGGATCATCGTGATCGAGGCCCTGCCGAAGGAAGTCATGAATGTGACAGGGATCATCAGGGCAGGGGTGGTGTTCGGACTGGTTTTCGCCGTCCTGGTTTCCATCGCCGCGGTTTTCTTTTCGCGTTCCCTGGCCAGGCCGATCCAGAGGATCGCAGGAGGTCTTGCAGAGGGCGCAGACAGGGTCTCCACGGCATCGTCTCACGTCGCCTCTTCGAGCCATTCCTTGGCTGAGGGGGCCTCTGAGCAGGCGGCCTCCATCGAGGAGACGTCCTCGTCTCTCGAAGAGATGTCTTCCATGACCAAACTCAATGCGGACAATGCCCGTCAGGCCGACGTCCTCATGAAAGAGGCCAATACGGTGATCGTCCGTGCGAACACCTCCATGAACGCCCTCACTTCTTCCATGGACCAGATCAGCAAATCCAGCGAAGAGACCTCGAAGATCATCAAGACCATCGACGAGATCGCCTTCCAGACCAACCTGCTGGCCCTCAATGCGGCGGTGGAGGCGGCCAGGGCCGGGGAGGCGGGCGCCGGCTTCGCCGTTGTGGCCGATGAGGTCAGAAACCTTGCCCTGCGGGCCGCCGAAGCGGCGAGAAACACCTCCGGACTCATTGAGGGGACGGTGAAGCGAATCCAAGAAGGTTCAGAGCTTGTGGTGAGGACGAGCGAAGCCTTCGGCGAGGTGGCGAGGAGTGGCGACAAAGTAGGGAAACTGGTGGCGGAGATATCCTCCGCCTCCCGTGAGCAGGCCCAGGGAATCGATCAGGTGAACAGGGCCGTGACGGAGATCGACAAGGTGGTGCAGCAGGCGGCCGCCAATGCCGAGGAATCCGCCTCCGCCTCTGAGGAGATGAGCGCTCAGGCGCGGCGGATGAAGGAGATGATCGAAGAACTCGTGGCCCTTATGGGGCGCAACAGGAGCGTCGCCATCACGGCTTCCGCTCTTGCATCACTCTCCCCAGTTCGGCGGAGAGCTGCTTCAGAGTAAAGGGTTTTTGAATGAACCCCTGGGCCCCGAGGTCCAGGACCTCCTGGACAGGGCCATGGACGGAGTAGCCGCTGCAGACCAGGACCTTCAGGAGCGGCCGGGCTTCCATGAGAAGCGAATAGAGCTCCCTCGCCTCCATGTCCGGGAGCACGACATCGAGGATCACCAGGTCAATGGCACCCTGTTCGGACCTGACCGCGCGCAGGGCCTGGTCTCCTGTTTCTGCGCTGAGGACTCGGTACCCCAGGCTCTCCAGAAGCGCCCGGTTGACCTGCATCACCATGGGTTCGTCCTCGATGAGCAGGATCAAGCCGGCCCGATTGGGTTTCTGCATTTCGGCCTTTCCCTGCGCAGGCTCCGGAGCTCGTGCCGCCGGGAGACAGATCCGCACCGTCGTTCCCTCTCCCGGCGCAGAGTCCACAGAAATCCATCCCCCGTGGTTCCGCACCACGCCGTAGACCGCCGGCATTCCCATGCCCCGGCCCTGAAATTTGGTGGTGAAGAACGGCTCGAAGATCCGCCTTCGGGTTCCCTCGTCCATGCCCCGGCCGCTGTCCCGCACACTCAGGCATACGTAGGAGCCGGGGCTGAGCGGGAAGGCTTCCCCCGGACGCTCGTCCGGCGCGATTTGCACGTCCGAGCACTCGATTCGGATTTTCCCCTGCCCCTCGATGGCCTCAGAGGCATTGGCCAGGACAGCGGACAGAACCATTTGCATCTGGCTCGTGTCCACCTCCACCGGAGTCTCTTCCGCTTTGAGTTCTGTTTCGAGGACCACCGAGGGCTTCAGAGAGGGCTTGAGGAGCGGCAGGGTGTCCATCACGAAGCGGGTCAGGGACAAGGTCTTCGGTTGGTATTTCCCTCCCCTGGCATAGGCCAGCAGATGATCGTTCAGCTGGGCCATGCGCTGAACCGCCTCTCCCATGGGCTCCAGATAGCGCGACATCTCGACCGCACCGGGAAGCCCCATCTTCATGAATTCCATATTGCCCACGATAATGGCCAGGGCGTTGTTGAACTGATGGGCGATGCCTCCGGCCAGAGTGCCGATGGCTTCCATTTTCTGAGCTTCAAAAAGCTTGGCCTCCATTTGTTTTTGCAGGGTCACGTCCCTCAGAATGACGATGGAGGAGGCTCCTTTTTCTTCGCGGAGACGAACGACATCAGGAACGAGGAGTCTTTCATTGACCACGAGGGGAACGTCCGCGACCGTCCCTTCCGTGAAGCCCCCCCCGTCGCGCAGCAGCTCTTTGAATTTCTGGACATACGGTGGATGGAAGTGCTCGGTGAGGGACGTGCCCAGGAGGTCTTCTTCCGGGGTCCCGAGCGCGAGGGCAGCGGAGGGGTTGGCAAAGACGATCTTCTCGTCGGGAGTCAGTTCCAGGATTCCCTCGGACAGGTGATCCAGCACCACCTCGAAGTGCCTTTTCACCGACAGGAGTTCCTCGATGATGACTCGCCCTTGAAGGCCCTCGAGGCCGATCACGTCAGGGTCCGGAGGCGGCCTCCCGGTTTGCTCATGTCGCTTCATGACCTCAAGAACGTGATGGGCCATGGTTTGAAAAGGCCCTTTGGCGATGCAGGCGTCAGCCCCGAACGCCGCATGGTCCAGATGCCCTTCGGCTGCAATGGCCGACAGCACGACAATGTAGGCGTCGGCCGCCCCCGGGGTTCGCCTCATGATCCGGCAAAGTTTCTCGCCGCTGATGTTGGGCATGACCAGATCCACAAAGGCCACATCCGGGGTGAAAGTCTTCAGGGCCTGAAGGGCCGAGAGGCCGTCCGGCGCCGTGACGATTTCATCGCCTCGCTTTTCCAGCAGGCCGCTCATGAACTTCAGGATCACGGGATGGTTGTCCACCACCAACACCTTCTTACCCATGGCTGCGATTCCTCCTCATGGTTGTGCCTCCTTTTCCCATGCTGCTGACCCAGACCGTGTTTCTCCCCGAGCGCTTGGCGCTCAGAAGACACTGGTCTGCTTCATTCAGCAAAGCGTCGGAGCTGAGACCCTCCTGAAAGCGATGGGGATCCCATCCGGAGATTCCCCAGCTTGCGGTGACGCGAATCCCCTTTCCCTGAATCCGAAATCGTTTTTGCGCTATGTCCTTTCGCAGTCTTTCAGCCACGGCGTAGGCGCCCTTCGCGTCTGTCTCCGGAAGGACGAGGACAAACTCCTCCCCCCCATAACGGGCCACCCAATCGAGGTTCTGTCGTATAGAGCCTTTCAAAAACGCGGCAAATCCCCGGAGGACCTCATCCCCCGCCTGGTGGCCGTAGAGGTCATTCACGGCCTTGAAGTGATCGATGTCGCACATGACCACTTGAAGGGGATGCGCGTATCGCACCGATCGCTTGATTTCATTGGGAAGGTGCTCATTGAGATACCCCCGGTTGTAGATGCCCGTCAAGGGATCCGTCATGGACAGAATCTTGATTTCTGCGGTGGCTTGCTTGAGGGATCTTTCCAAATCCAAAATTCGCAGGCCGGTATTGATCCGCGCCAGGAGTTCCTCCCGGTTAAAGGGCTTGGTAATATAGTCGTCCGCCCCTGCTTCGAGCGCTTTCACCACATCCGCTTTGGAATCTTTGGCCGTCAGAAAAATGATGTACACATACGCCTGCGTCGCGCTCTGCCGGAGCGCTTTGCAGAGCTCGATGCCGTTCAGTTCGGGCATGACCCAATCCATGAGAACAAGAGGCGTGAATTCCCGCTTGAACCGGGCCATGGCCTCCTCACCGTTTGCCGCG
>JALOPA010000398.1 GCA_025454125.1 Thermodesulfobacteriota bacterium | reverse complement strand
ACCACCAACCGGCCCGATGTGCTGAAAGGTCTGCTGAAAGAATAGCAGATCCCTCCCTCAGAAAGACCGAAGAAAACAGAAAATCATAGGATCATCTTGGCCGGAAGCCACGTGGCTAGCCCAGGGAAAAAACACAGGATCAACATGCCCAAGAACAGAAGGAGAATAAAAGGGATGGATCCCCGCAAAACCGTGCTCAGCGGTATATCCGGGGCTATCCCCTTGACGATATAGAGGTTGAGACCCACCGGCGGGGTGATCAGCCCCGCCTCAAGGTTGAGGGTCATGAGGACCCCGAACCAGATGGGATCAAAGCCTAACCCGGTGATAATGGGGTGGAGAATGGGAGAAAGGATGAGAATGATGGCCACTGGAGGGAGAAAGCACCCTGCCACCAGGAGAAGGATGTTGATGAGAAACATGATGATCCAACGGTTGACCTCCATGGCCACGATGTTCTGGGCCAGGGTCTGGGCGATGTAGAGATTCGTGAGCACCGCACCGAACAGGAAGGAGGTCGCGATGATCATCATGATCATGGTGCTCTCCCTTGTCGTTCGCATGAGAATGTTCAGGATATCTTTTGGGCGATACATCTTATAGAGGCCGACGGCCGCCAGCAGGACCAGGAAGGCCCCTACGGCAGCGGCCTCGCTCGGAGTCGCCCAACCCGTGTAAAGAGACCCGAGGACCATGGCCACAATCACGATGAAAGGAAAGATCTTGACAGTGATGCCCATTCTTTCCGAAAGGGTGTAAGCTTCGGTTTTCGTCACAGAAACGCCGGCCGTGATCTTCCTCCTGGTCTCCAGGGTCATGCTGATGGGGACCCAGGCGGCAAAGAGAACGGCCATGAGGATCCCAGGGATCACGCCGGCGATAAACAGCTTGCCGATAGAGGTCTCTGTGGCCAGCCCATAGATGATCATGGTCACGCTCGGTGGGATGAGGATCCCCAAGGTTCCCCCGGCCGTGATAATGCCCGTGGCCAGCCCGTTGGAGTATCCTCGGCTTCGCATCTCCGGGATTCCCATGGTCCCGATGGCCGCGGCACAGGCCGGGCTGGAGCCGGTCAGGGCTGCGAAGATGGCGCAGGCTCCAATGTTCCCGACCCCCAGGCCTCCGGGAAGCTTGTAAAGCCACCGGTGGAAACACTCGTAGAGGTCCCCCCCTGCCTTGGTGAGAGCCGCGATCATGCCCATGAAAATAAAGAGGGGGATGGAGAGAAGACCGAAGTCGTTGACCCCCTCATAAATGGTTTCAGCCAGCATCGAGACCTGATAGCGGTCCATGAACAATAACATCGCAGCCAGGGAGGAGGCTCCCAGGGCAAAAGTGATGGGCATTCCGCTGAAAAGAAACACCAGGGCGATAAAGGTAACGATCACTCCTGTCCAGATTGGATCCATGGCAAGCTCCCCGGACCGAAGGCCCCAGGCCCCGGCCTGATCGTAAGATTTCTAAGGGTTGATCTTTTTCCCCAACGCTCCTTTTTGCCCTCTGAGTGCGCGCGTGAGATCCATCAGCCGGATCACGTACTGAAGAGACGTGAGGATCATCCCCAACGGAAGGAGCGCATAGGGGTAAACGAGGGGGACGGACAAGAGGGTAGAGGATTTCCATCCCCCTTCAAAGGCTTCCCACCACATCACGCAGCCTCGCCACGCCAGAAAGACGCAAAACAAAAGGGCCAGAAACGAGGTGAGGATGTCGAGCCTGCTCCGGACCCTCTCAGGGAGCCAGACCACAAGGATGTCGATATTGATGTGGCCGTTCTGCTTCAGCCCATAGGGCGCTCCCAGGAAGGTGGCGGCGATCAGCAGATACACGGCGATTTCAACCTGCCAGATAGTGGGCGCGTTAAACAGGTATCGGACCCACACCTGTTCCACAATGATCAGGGTCGCGGCCAGGATGGCAAGAGCGCTCATGTAGGCGGAAACCATGGTCAGCCCATGGGTCACTCGCAAGAACGGACTTTGGGAAGCAGACATCTCCTTGCACCTCGCACAAAGACCATAGGGATAGAGAGTTTTTTGGTTTTTTGGGAATGACTTGCTACTTGACCGCGAGATCCAGGAGTTCCTTCCCCGCAGGCACCTCCTCGGCGAATCGCTTCCAAGCCGTCTCCTCGGCCAACTTGCGCCAGACCTTCCACTCGTCTTTGGTCATCGTGTGAACCTTGACATTCTTTTCCTTGAAGACCTGGCCCACCTCTTTGTTTGCCGCCACCGCGTCATCTCTCGACATCTTTTCGAGCTCCACCCCGACAGCCTCCACGATCTTCTGCTGACTCGGGGTCAGGGAGGCCCAGGTCTTGGTGCTGATGACCAGGGGCTCGCCCATGTACCATACCGAGACACTTTCCGGGCTGTTGAAGAACTCCAACTGCTCGTAGAGCCGGTAGGAGACGAAGGACTCTGCGGAGGTCATGCACGCATCCAGCACCTTGGTCTGAAGCGCCATGTAGATTTCCGAAGAGGCCATGCTGGTGATGGAGGCTCCCTGCGTGTTCAAGAGGTGCTCGAAGAACTTGCCTGCGGCCCTGAATTTCAACCCTTTCGCATCTTGGGGGAGGGTCACCATCTTACCCCGGCTCCCGATCCCCCCTCCGTACCAGAGCCAAGTGAGAATCTTCATGCCCTTGTCTTCACAGATCTTGGCCACCCGCTTCCCTATTTCCTTGTTCTTCCAGGCCATGCCTTCATCCACGTCCGCAATGATGCACGGCATCAGGGTGATCTCCAGCTCGGGGATTTTCCCTGAGGCATAGGCCAGGGGGAAGACGGAGAGGTCAAGCGCTCCCTTGGCCATGGCGTCGTACTGGGCCACCGCTTTGAAGAGAGCTGAAGAAGGGAAGACCTTGAAGGTGAGCTCCCCTTTGGTTTGCTTCTCCACCCGTTTGCCGAACTCGACGGCAAGGGCGTTTCGTGCATCGGCCTCAGTGAACTGGTGTGAGATCTTCAGTTCCCGGGCCTCGGCCCCGGTGGCAATGAAGACGGCACAGAGAAAAAACCCGGCAACCAGGAAAATCAAATGGCGACTTCGAGACTGACTCATGGCAATCCTCCTCCGCGGTTTGATGTTGCTGATCATGATAAAACCACCCGGTTCACGGTAAGAAAAGCTTTTCCACCTCCTTCTTCAGCACCTTGCCCATGGTGTTCCTGGGAAGGCTTTCCAGAAAACGGATCTCCTTGGGGCACTTCCAGCTGTGCAGCTTTTCTTTGCAGAAGGAAAGAATGGATTGTAGGGCCGGGGAGGCTCCCTGTTTGGATACCACGGCGGCAACGACTCTTTCTCCCCATTTCTCGTCGGGAACCCCCACCACGCAGGATTCCGCGACCCCATCCACCCGGTTGATCACCGCTTCCACTTCCTTGGGAGAGATGTTCTCCCCCCCCGAAATGATGATGTGCTTGAGCCGGTCCGTGAGATAATAGTATCCCTTTTCATCCACTCTCCCCAGGTCGCCGCTCCTGAACCAGCCGTCCACAAAGGTCTTGGCCGTTTCCTCGGGCTTCTGCCAGTACCCGGGCGTGACCGCAGGGCCCTTGAGCCATATCTCCCCTGTTTCACCCGGCGCGACCTCCCGAAGGGTCTCCGGATTCACCATTCTCACTTCAAGGCCCGGCAGCGGCAATCCAATGGAGCCGGGTTTTCGGTCGCCCCGGAGGGGGTTGGAGAAATTCATCCCCGTCTCCGACATTCCTTCCCGCTCCACAGGCTCCTTACCGAAGATTCTTTTGATTCTTTCAAAATCCTTGGGCAGAAGCGGAGCGGACCCCGAGGTCCACAGGCGCACCTTGTCAAAGGAGAGCGCCTTGCCCTCCGCAAAGTCCATCATTCTTGCATACATGGACGGGACCGCCATGAACACGGAGCAAATCGGATTCCCCTC
>JALOPA010000397.1 GCA_025454125.1 Thermodesulfobacteriota bacterium | reverse complement strand
CGGGCGGAACCGGACAGACCGGTGACGCGAAGGCTTTTTTCTCCTTCGTCAATCCACTGCTTCAGTCTGACCTGGTTTTCGTCAATGCGATGCATGGTCTCTAAAGTCCCCCGAGGGGGGATTTGTCCGGCAATTTCTTAATGCAGACCAATAGCCGCAGAAAAAATCTGGCCTGCTGTTTGAGGTTTGAGGATCGCTTCGCTTGAGGTTTACCCGCCTTCGGCGGCGCCAGAGGCGACCAGGGTTTGAGGCAAAACCGCTCTTGCCTCCAGCCTCTGACCTCCAACCTCCAACTTCTCCGCAAGTCGCAGAGAAGTTACGCTCTAAGATTCTAATACGCAGTAATGGATTTCTTAATGTCTCTACCTTAACACCCCGGCCACGCCTTTTCGAAAAGCCGCAGCCAGTTGCCGCCCATGATCTTCTTCACATCCCCCGGACGGTACCCCCTGGAGAGCAGCCCTTCCGACACTCTCGGGAAATCGGCGGGCGACTCAAAACCCTCCACCAGGGTGCTGCTGTAGTACTTCTCCAGGGTCTCAGGCGAAATCCCCTTCAGCGAAGCCATCATGACCTCGGCAGGGAGCTCTTCCATGAAGTCCGTGCCCAAAGCCACGTGATCGATGCCGATGAGATTCACCAGATAGTCGATGGCCTTGAGATAATCGTCCACGCTCGCCTTTCCGTGAGACGTGAGCCAGGCCGGGAGGCGAACCACCCCGGCCACGCCTCCTTTGGCCGCAAGGGCCTTGAATGCTTCGTCCGGTTTGTTGCGCGGGCTCTTGGCCAGGGCCAGAGGGTTTGCGTGGGTGAACGCCACAGGCTTCTTGGACGCTTCGATCCCGTCCATCGTGGTCTTGAGGCCGCAGTGGGAAAGGTCCACGAGCATTCCCAGGCGGTTCATTTCCGCCACCACCTCCCGGCCCAAGGCCGTCAGTCCCTTGTCCTCGGGGGCCATGCACCCGCAACCCACCGCATTTTCGTCATTGTAGGTGAGCTGGATGATTCTCACCCCGAGGGCGTGATACACGGCGAGCATGCGCGGGTTCCCGTTGATGGCGTGGGTGTCCTGGAAGCCGAAAATCATTCCGGCACAGCCCCTGGCCTTGGCCTTGTGAATGTCCTCCACCGTGCGCACCGGCATGATCCAGTCCGGCCGCTCATCGAAGAGGCGGTAGTAGTCTCCAATGAGGGCCATCGTCTCCGGGAGGGAATGCCATGCCGCGACCGTGCCGTTGAAGGCGGTCACGCCCCCTTGCCGGAGCCGCCGGAGCACCCCTTCACTGAAAAAGTGGCTCGCATTCAACCCGTCGATAACAATAGCTTCGCGATGCAAATCTGTCGTTTGTCGTTCAATCATATCAGCCTCCAGGTTTGAGTCGGATGGGGCATGCCAGACGGTTCAAGGTGCAAGGTGCAAGGTACACGGCCGATCAAAACCTCTGAAGATCGTCAGGTTTTTTCCGTGTACCTTGGACCCTATACCATGAACCGGTCAAGTGATATGACAGGCCACGAAATGATCGTGGCCCACGTCCGTGAGTTCCGGCCGCTCCCGGCTGCAAACCTCTTTCTTCGCAGGGCACCGTGTGTGGAAGGCGCACCCGCTTGGGGGGTTGAGGGGGCTCGGCACGTCCCCTTCGAGGATGATCCTTTTCTTGCGGACGTCGGGGTCGGGGATGGGCACGGCGGAGAGGAGAGCTTGAGTGTAAGGATGAAGAGGGTTCTCGTAGAGGTCCTGATCCGAAGCCACCTCCACAATGCGGCCCAGGTACATGACCGCCACGCGGTCGCTGATGTGCTCCACCACGCTCAGGTCATGGGCGATGAACAGGTAGGAAAGGTTCATCTGCTCCTGGAGCTGGGCCAGCAGGTTCATGACCTGGGCCTGGATGGACACGTCCAGGGCTGAAACGGGTTCGTCACACACGATGAGCAGCGGGTTCAAGGCCAGGGCCCGGGCAATCCCGATCCTCTGCCTCTGTCCTCCGGAGAACTCGTGGGGGTAGCGGGCCATCTGATCCGCATGGAGCCCCACCCGTTCCATCAGGTAAGCCACCCGGTCCTTGATTTCGGATCTGGAGCTCTGGAGATGGTTCCGGATGGGCTCTGCAATGATCTCGCCCACGCTCATTCGAGGGTCGAGAGATGAAAAGGGGTCCTGAAAAATGATCTGCAGGGAGGCCCTCATTTTTCGTAGCTCTTCTTTGTCCAGGGCCAGAAGGTCGTTCCCGTTGACGAGCACTTCTCCGGAGGTGGGTTCCAGCAGGCGCAGCAGGCTCCGTCCCACCGTCGTTTTTCCGCAGCCGCTCTCCCCGACCAGGCCCAGGGTCTTTCCCTTTTCGAGGGTAAAGCTCACCCCGTCCACGGCCTTCACCTCGCCCACGGTGCGGGACAGAATTCCCTTCTTGATGGGAAAATACTTGGTCAGATTTCTTACTTCTAATAAAGTCATACTCGACACTTCAAATCCGAAATCCGGAACTCGAAACTCGAAACAAATCACAAGGTCCAAAATCCAAATGGCAAAAACAAACTCTTCGGGTCGTCTTCTTCCTTTGTTTGGAAAATTCGAAAATTCGAATTTCGTGTTTGTTTCGTGCTTCGAATTTCGAAATTCGAGTTTCTGCCTTTATGTGGCCAGCCAGCATTGTACTCTTCTGAAATCCCCCAGCTTCACCATCTTCGGCTCCTGTTCGGAGCAAACCGGCATGGCGCTGGGGCACCGAGGATGATACCGGCATCCGGACGGCATCTCCAGAGGGCTCGGCACCATGCCCGGAATCTCCTGAAGCCGCCTTCCGGCCTGGGCCTTTCTGCCGATCACGGGAACCGAGCCGAGCAATCCGCGGGTGTAAGGATGCCGGGGGTCTTTGAAGAGCTCCCTCACCGGAGCTTCCTCCACGACCTTTCCCGCGTACATCACGGCCACGCGGCTGGCCATATCCGAAATGACGCCCAGGTCATGCGTGATCAAAAGGATCGACGTCTTGAACTCCTCCTTGAGCTTCATCATCAGGCTCAGGATCTGCGCCTGAATCGTCACGTCCAGCGCGGTCGTGGGTTCGTCGGCCAGGAGCAGCTGGGGGTTGCAGGACAGGGCCATGGCGATCATGGCCCTCTGTCTCATCCCTCCCGAAAGCTTGTGGGGATACTCCTTGGCCCTCTGCCTGGGGCTGGGGATCTGGACCATCTGGAGCATCTGCTCCGCCCACTTCCAGGCCTCAGGCGCCTTCATGCCCTGGTGCAGCCGGATGGCCTCCGAGATCTGCTCCCCGATCGTGAGAACCGGGTTGAGCGATGTCATGGGCTCTTGAAAGATCATGGAAATGGCTTTGCCCCTGATCTTTCTGATGCCCTCCTGGCCCAGGTTCAGAAGGTTCGTATCGTGAAAAAGGATCCTCCCTGCAATCTCCGCCGGCGGGCAGCGCAGAAGCTGGAGAATGGAAAGGGCCGTCACGCTCTTTCCGCAACCGCTCTCCCCGACCAGCCCCACGGTCTCCCCTTCAAAGAGATCGAGGTCCACCCCGTCCACGGCATTCACGACCCCGTCCATGGTGTGAAAGCGGGTGATCAAGTCCCGGATCGCGAGCAGCGGTGATCTCCCCTCGCTCATAGCTTGAACCTCGGGTCCAGGGCGTCTCTCAAGCCGTCGCCCAGGAGGTTGAAGCTCAGTACGGACAGGAAGATGGCAATTCCCGGGAAGGTGGCCACGTGCGGGGCGTTGAAAAGATAGGCCCGGCCCGAGCCGAGCATGGCGCCCCACTCCGGGGTCGGGGGCTGGACCCCGATCCCCAGGAACCCGAGGCCGGCTGCAAAAAGGATCGCGTTGCCCATGCCCAGGCTCGTCTGAACCGTGATGGGGACCATGACATTGGGCAGAATGTGCTTCAGGATGATTTTG
>JALOPA010000396.1 GCA_025454125.1 Thermodesulfobacteriota bacterium | reverse complement strand
TCCGGCTCCGCCGTCGCCGACACCTCGGCCATCGGCTCGGTCATGATCCCGATCATGAAAAATAAGGGGTATTCGGCCGACTACTCGGTCGGTGTAACGATCGCCTCGGCCATTCAAGGCGTGGTAGTGCCCCCGAGCCACAATCTGGTGCTCTACTCGATCGTGGCGGCGACCGTTGTCGGCGGCATATCGGTCGGCAAGCTCTTTATGGCCGGCATCATCCCTGGCTTTCTGCTGCTGGGCACCCTCTCGATCGTCGGCGTCATCATCAGCATCAAGCGCAAATACCCGAAGGGCGATCCGGTCGAACGAAGGAAGATCCCCCTGATCATCCTCAACGGCTTCCTTTCGCTAACCCCGGCCGTCCTCATCCTAGGCTCGATCATTTTCGGCGTGGCCACCGCCACGGAGGCGGGGGCGCTGGCCGTCGTTTATTCTTTCTGCCTTGGCTTTCTTGGCTACCGAGAACTTAAGCCCAAACATCTCTGGCCCGTGTTGGTCAGAACGTTCCGCACCGTGTTGATGGTTTTTTTCCTGATCGGGGCATCGGCCGCCTTCGGCTATGTCATGACGATCCTCCGCCTCCCCGACCTGATCACACAGGGCTTCCTGGCCATATCCGAAACACCATGGGTCATCCTGCTGATGATCAACATCCTCCTGCTCCTGCTGGGTGGGCCGATGGACATGGCGCCGATGATCGTCATCCTGACCCCCATCCTTCTGCCTGTCTGCACGAAGCTCGGTATGGATCCGGTCCACTTCGGCCTCCTGCTGATCTTCAATGCGGGTATGGGATTGCTGACGCCGCCGGTGGGCACGGTTCTCTTCGTGGGCTGCGCCATCGGCAAGGTGAGCGTGAACGCCGGCACGAAGGCGATGATGCCCTTCTTCCTGGCCATGATGATCGTGCTTTTTCTAATCACGTACTATCCGCCCGTGACCATGTGGCTTCCAAGCTTCGTGAAATGAGGATGACAGATCCCATACCAGGCTCAAAATCCCCCCTTTCGAGGCTGTGTCGCAATCATGGGGAAGCTTGTTTTCTGTCATTTCGACCGAAGGGAGAAATCTTAAAATCGCGCTAGTTGAAGAATCAAGATTTCTCGGCTGGTGCCTCGAAATGACATTGCGACACAGCCTCTTGGTAAAGGGGGCTCGCCCTGTTAAATTCCGCCCGTGGCGGACCCCGCAAAGCGGGGATCTAACAGGGCGAGGGGGTCTTGCCGTTTTTCCCTATTCCTTTTTCAGGAAGTCCTTCCGGATGGGGTTAAAGGCATCAATGAGGCGCACTTGTTTCGTTAGCGTCTGGATCGTGTGAGGAACATTCGCGGGAACCGTGAACAGGTCCCCCTCGCTCAGACGGGTTTTCTCCTCACCTATGATCACGAGGATTTCACCTGAGGCCACATAAGAGACCTGCTCGTGAGGGTGAGAGTGCGGTGGATCCGGTTGAGCAGCCGGGCCATCGTTCACGTCGACCACGGCGATCATGACATTATTGGTGTGAGCAAGGTATCGGCTTCGTCCTTGGCTGATCACAAAGGGTGTTATTTCCGATCGCTTCAATGTCCCCATGATGGTTTCCCTCGATAGCTGACGAATGGCTGCTATGATTCGATGATTGCATGGATAGGTTTTGACTTCCTGTTTTGACTCATGAGTTTCTTAACCATTTCCTCTTTTGAAGTCAAGACAGTAAGGAGACGTTGACAGGGTTGATGATATGTCATAAGAATTCTTGCACCTGAGTGCCCGTTAGCAAGGGAGATCCCTTTCATGTCCTATGCCGCTCTCAAAAAATGTTTTGACACGGTTAAGCTGGCACCGGCTTTGCCTGATGAAGAGAGCAGGCCGCTCGCGGACCTTCTGGGGCCCGTGACGAACCTGCGTATTTATCCACGTTCTATAACCGCTGTAGATCACTCCCTGCTATTCATGGGAACTCGCCGGGGAGAGAAGTATTTCGCCGTTGTTTCACCGAGGCCGGGGCTGCTGGACCTGCTTGAGGAGCCAGAGCATCAGGTTGTGCTTGAAGGATTGAAGGTCAGTTTGCGAATGGGGCCCACCACCTCCCGCAGCGCTGCGTGGCTGCGCAAGACCCTCCCGTTTCTGGCGGCCGGAACGATCGGGCTAAGAAAGTCCGCAGGATGCGGTGATCGCCTGGGTCTCGCTACACCGGGCCACGTCAGGGCCATCCGCAAGACCGGCGTAGCGCCTATCTTTGCGCAGCAGTCGGTGCGCGAGAACGAGCGCACGGGTCGCACGCCTCAAGAGGTGGTGGACGACGCGACATGGGGAGCTTTTCAGGAAGGATGGCGCGAGGGCTTTGGAGCTGATGCAGACCATCTCAAAACCACGGCTCAAGTCGACGCTTTCGCAGCCGCCGGATACACCTTCTTCACCATTGATCCGGGTGAATACGTGGACAATCATGCGGAGAAGCTGTCCGGTCAGGGACTTGAGCAAAAGGCCGCGGAACTCCCTTGGGAGAAACTCGACAGTGCTCCTTCTGATGTCGAGCGCAGGCTCTCTGAAAAACCCATCGATCTCGGGGAATTCAGGGCGCAGTTTACCCGGGAAGAACTCCTGCGGGCCGCGGTCAAGTATGGGAAAGCCGTTGTCCACACCGTACGCCTCTACCGTCATTTGCTCAAGGCCATGAACGGCAGGCCCTTTGAGCTCGAGATGAGCGTGGACGAAACCGAAAGCCCCACAACACTCGTTGAGCATGTGTACATTGCCTGCGAATTGAAGCGCCTTGGAGTTGTTTGGGTAAGCCTTGCCCCGCGATACGTCGGCGCCTTCGAGAAAGGAGTGGATTACATCGGAGACCTGGAATCCTTCCAGCGCTCTTTTGCCCAGCATGTGGCTGTGGCAAAGACCTACGGGCCCTACAAGTTGAGCATCCACTCGGGGTCCGACAAATTCAGGATTTATCCCATTGCCTCCAGGCTTGCGGGGGACCTGATCCATCTGAAGACGGCCGGCACCAGCTATCTTGAAGCGCTCAGAACCATTGCTCGATGCAATCCCGGACTGTTCCGGGACATCCTCCGCTTTGCGATAGAGCGCTATCCTATGGACCGCGCCTCTTACCATGTCTCAGCCGAGACTTCCCGCATTCCCGATGTGGCCGATCTTGATGATCGTGATCTGCCGCGATTAATGGAGGACTTTCATGCGCGAGAGGTGCTTCATGTCACTTATGGTTCTGTTCTGAACCATGCTCCATTGCGAGGGCCTTTCTTTGAAACCCTGCGGCAAAATGAAGAGGAGTACACGAAAGTGGTGGAGGCTCACTTTGACCGGCATCTGAATCCGTTCAAATGAGACCTTGTCAGGGGAAGAGGCGTTCCCTCTCTCACTCCTGATCTTTCAGAAAAACGGCGTGGTATTCTTCTTCGGATAAGTATTTCTTGAGGAGACCTCCCAGCAGGTCAAAGAGGGTTTTCAGGTCTTCCTCCGACAGCCTCTCCCGAATCAGGGCCATGTGGTCGTCATCGGAGAACTTCTGCAGGTACCAGGTGAGAGTGAACTCATCCGTTTCCCGGTCAAAACCGAACCCCACAAGGCCTTCATAATCATCGACAAATTGATGCTTGTGCTTTCCCATAAATTGCTTCCCGTTTTTATCCCTATCAAGATCGAAAACCAAAACCCTTCGCCAAGGAAAACACGAAAAAGGAAATATGGATTTATTTCGTGCTTTCCAGTTTTCGTGTTTTCGTGATTAGTCTTTCCCTTGACTCGATCAAGGTCTGATTTCGTGAAGCCTTCTTCAAGGAGCTTTTCGTAAATCATGGCTTTCTTGCGCCGGCTTCCGATCATACCGATGTACTTCGCTCTGCTTCTGAGGCATTGCTCGAGCACGGTCTTGTCGTGGATGTGTCCCCTGGTGACAATGACAAGATAGGAGGATTCGTCCACAGGGATTTTTTCGAGCACGCCTTCAAATGGACATTGGTGGACCTTGGCGGCATCGGGGAATTTCGCAGGATCAGCAAATTCAGGACGATCGTCAATGACCTCCACCTTGAATCCCACCCGGCTTGCCAGAGGGATAATCTGAGCCGAGACATGACCTCCACCGAAGATATAGAGGACGGAATCCGCAAGAATCGGTTCCACAAAAAGCTCGACGCTCCCCCCGAGGTCATCTCTGGAAACGACAAGGCGGGGTTCTCTTTGCTTGAGCCAAAGAGGCATGTTTTTCGTGATCTC
>JALOPA010000395.1 GCA_025454125.1 Thermodesulfobacteriota bacterium | reverse complement strand
TTCTTTACCGCGACGTCCGCTCCTACGGGTTCAGGGAAGACCTCTACCGGGAGGCGAGGAAGAAAGGCGTGCTCTTTGTGCGCTACGACCTGGACCGGCTGCCCGAGCTGGCCGCGGACGGCGACGGAGGCCCTCTGTCCCTTAGCCTCATCGACCACGTGCTCGGAAGGCCCATCCGGATCAAACCGGATCTGGTGATTCTGGCCACCGCCATTTTGCCCGCGGAGAACAAGAAGCTCTTCGAGCTCTTCAAGGTTCCCGTGAACAAGGAAGGGTTCCTCATCGAAGCCCATGCGAAACTCAGACCCGTGGACTTCGCTTCCGAGGGCATTTTCATGGCCGGCCTGGCGCACTATCCCAAGCCCATTGACGAAAGCATCACTCAGGCCAAGGCGTCCGTGGCAAGGGCCATGACCATCCTGTCCAAGGAAGGGATCTTTGTGGGCGGGGTGACCGCTTCCGTGAACCCGGACAAGTGTGCCGCCTGCCTCACCTGCGTGAGGACGTGTCCCTACGGCGCGCCGCGCATCGGTGAGGAAGGATACGCCGTCATCGATCCGGCGTCCTGCCGGGGATGCGGAGCCTGCGTGGCCGAGTGCCCGGGCAAGGCGATCGCCCTGAAGCATTTCACGGACGAGCAGATTCTGGCCAAGACCGACGCCCTGTTTCAGGCGCAGAGCGCCTGAAACAGGTACACGGTTCAGGGTATGAGGTACACGGGAATGAAGAAGATACACGGTGCAAGGTACACGGTACAGGGAAACCTTTTGATTTCTTCTTTGCCGTGCACCTTGTACCCTGAACCTTGTACCTGCTTGATGGAAGATCAGAACCGATGAGCAAAGGAAATTCTAGAAAAGAAACGAGGTATGCGCATCATGACGGACTTTGACCCCCAAGTTCTTGCCTATTGCTGCCAGTACTGAGCGTATTCCGCTGCGGACCTGGCAGGTTCCATGAGGCTTTCCTATCCGAGCAACGTCAAGGTGATCCAGGTGCCCTGCACCGGACGTGTGGACATCATTCACCTGCTGAAGGCGGTCGAAGACGGGGCGGATGCCGTTTACGTGGCCGGATGCATGGAAGGGGAATGTCATTTCCTGGTCGGGAATTTGAAGGCCAAGAAACGGGTGCAGTATGTGAAAAAGGTTCTCCAGGAGCTCGGCATCGAGCCGGAGCGCGTGGAGATGTTCAATCTGTCTGCAGGCGAGGGCCCGCGGTTTGCCGAAATCGCGCGGGAGATGGTGGAGCGAGCCAAGGCCCTGGGCCCCAGCCCTGTGAAAATGAAGAAAGCGGCATGACGAGGTGAGGCATGATTATAGCGGACCGAAAACCCGTTGGGGAATTGCTGGAAATGGTGAAGGACTGCAACCGGATTCTCATCCTGGGGTGCAAAGGGTGTGTAACGGTGTGCAATGTGGGAGGGACCAAGGAGGTCGGCGTGCTGGCTTCGATCCTCAAGATCGCCCGCAAGAAAGAGGGCCGGCCCCTTCAGGTGGATGAAAAGACCATCGAACGGCAGTGCGACCGGGAGTACATCGCCCAGGTCAAGGACATGGTCGCGAAATACGACGCCGTGGTTTCCATGGCCTGCGGCGTGGGACCCCAGTTCCTGAGCGAGGCCTATCCGGATCAGCGCTTCTTCCCAGCGGTGAACACCACGTCCTTCGGCGGCGCGCTGCAGCACGGAATCTGGGCGGAACGATGCGCCGGGTGCGGGACCTGCCTGATCCATCACTTCGACGGCATGTGCCCGATCGCACGCTGCTCCAAGAGCCTGCTTCACGGCCCCTGCGGCGGATCGGCCCGGGGCAAGTGCGAGATCTCCAAAGAGGTGGACTGCATCTGGGACATGATCGTGAAGAAGAAGATGGAAAAAGGCCGGCTCGCGGACCTGACCCAGATGAAACCCAACAAAGACTGGCGCACGGCTCGTGACGGAGGGCCCCGAAAGAGCGTGAGGGAGGAACTGGTACAATGAGCGATCTCAAATCCGGAAGCAATCTCGAGAAAGTTTTGAGAGCCGGGCACTTTGCCCTGACCGGCGAGTGCGGTCCCCCCAAAGGCGCCAACGTGGAGCATCTCAAGGAGAAGTTCTCCCATCTCAGAGGCGTGGTGGATTCGGTCAACGTGACGGACAACCAGACCGCGGTGGTGCGCATGTCGAGCTGGGCCGCGTCCGCGGTCATGATCCAGAACGGCGTGGAACCCAACTTCCAGATGGTGTGCCGCGACCGGAACCGGCTCGCCATCCAGAGCGACATCCTCGGCGCCTATGCCATGGGCGTGCGGAACATGCTCTGCCTTTCAGGCGACCATCAGACCTTCGGCAACCATCCCCAGGCCAAGAACGTCTACGACATCGACTCCATGCAGCTCATTTCGCTCGTGAAGAAGATGCGGGATGAAGCGAAGTTCCTCAACGACGAAGAGATCGATGGGGCGCCCAGGATGTTCATCGGCGCCGCGGCCAATCCCTTTGCGGATCCCTTTGAATTCCGGGTTCACCGCATGGGCATGAAGATCGCAGCCGGCGCGGACTTCATCCAGACCCAGTGCATTTACAACATGGACAAGTTCCGCCAGTTCATGAAAATGGCGGTGGACATGGGCCTTCACGAAAAGGCGTACATTCTTGCGGGGATCACGCCCATGAAAAGCGTCGGTATGGCGCAGTACATGGCCAAATCCGTTCCGGGCATGGACGTTCCCGAATCGCTGATCAAGCGACTGAAAGGCGCAGGAAAAGGCAAGGTGGCGGAGGAAGGCATTCAGTTCGCCATCGAGCAGATCCAGGAATTCAGGGAGACGAAAGGCATCGCCGGCATTCACCTGATGGCCATCGAGTGGGAGCACAAGGTCCCTGAAATCGCCGAGAGGGCTGGCCTTCTTCCAAGACCTAAGGTCTAAGAAAGGCACAAAGAAAGAGAGGGACAAAGGCACAAAGTTGCAGAGGCACAAAGCAGAAGACTTTTTTCTTCCTGTCCCTTTGTTCCTCTGTGCCTTTGTGCCTCTGTCCCTTGATCTGATAGCGGCTCATTTTCCTACCTTTCTGATATCGTTCATTGCGAACAGAGCGTGAAGCGTTCATGGTGCTTGTTCTCGGAAACGGCCAGTCCTTTGACACGGAAACGGACCTGACGGCCCCGGAGCGTCACGTTCTCCAAAAGCTTTTTCTCTGGAAATCCATGGCTTCCAGCGTGGAGCAGTTCCGCGCCAAAAAGGAGGAGGCTCTCGGGAAGGGATGGAACGGTTCGGGTCCGATTCGCGAAAGCGAGGCCCTGAGAGCGATCGTTAGGGACCTGGAAAAGAAAGTCCTCCTCAGGCTTCAGGAGGAGAAAGGATCGGGTTAAACCGCTTGGAACAGACCCGACAAAAATCCGACGCCCCCGCGGAAGCCGGAGGGATCCGGCGGGGAACCCAGGCAGGGCTTCCTCTTCACGTGGCCCTGGTGGGAGGCGGAAAAGCCTGTTCGGATCTCCTGCATCTTCTCGACTCGGAACGTCTCTCCCGCCTCAATATCCGCATGCTCGGGGTTTTTGACAAAAGCCCGCAAGCCCCCGGGGTCCGCTACGCCAAAGAGCTGGGGCTTTTCGTCACCGACCGTCTGGAGAGCCTCTTCTCCCTGCCCGGCCTGAATCTCCTGATCGAACTGACCGGTATTGCGGCGGTCCAGAGTGAGGTCTATTCCTTCATCGTCGACGACTCCGACGGCGACGGCCTGCCGGATTCGTTCGAACTGGCCTATACCAGCCCAGCATCGGCCACTTCCATGAACCCCGGTGACGACAGTGACACAGATGGCCTGACCAACCTGCAGGAATACCAGCGCGGAACCCTCCCTAACAACCCCGACACCGACGGCGACACGCTCCGCGACGGACCGGAGGTCGCCGGTGCCGGAGC
>JALOPA010000394.1 GCA_025454125.1 Thermodesulfobacteriota bacterium | reverse complement strand
ATCGTTAATTCGCTGACAAATTACTGTGGTTTTCTTATGTTCTCGATTCGTGTAAGTGCCTCAAATCTCACGCGCGTGGTTTCCGTGCGAAGGTCAGAATGTGTTAACGAACTTCTGGGTCAGGACACTAGCGAACACTCGATAAACAATCTGAGAAATTACTGATACCTCTGAATCCGTTTCTCCAATCTGTATTCAATAGACGCTAAACGGGTCAGGATCTTACAAAAAAACGCTCCTGATACGAGCAAGTCGCATCAGGAGCGCTAGAGACTCAAGTTGGTAGGAATCCTCATGATGACAGCCCCCGTGAAAGGGTGAACATCACAAAACGGGAATACAAACAGACAGGAAAAGTTCAAGAAGCGTGCCGTCAGTTGAGCAGAGGGAAGGGCACCAATATCAGTGGCAGTTCACATACATGGGAAGAGGCAAGAAGTCAACAAAGAACGTGTGAATTTGCCTGCTATTTTTGTATGTAATTGGCTTCCACTTTGTGGAAACGAGTTACACACTACTGGTGCGAAAAGTAAAGCAGCTGTGGGTAAGGACACAGCCAAATGGGGGCCGCTGGTGCCTCGGCAGGAAAGGAGATAGGTAGCCGGTTATCTATACCTTCGGCCGTCGGACCTTCAATCGGCGAGGAGAAGCCACCGCAATACATCCTGCAAGGTTTTCCAGATTTCCCAGCTTCAGGACATCGTCGACCAGTCTAAGCATCTGGAGGATGCCGTTTTCATTGGGCCTGAGTAGGAGCACTCCATGGTGGGTTCCTGGTGGATATTTTCTGATATTGGCGAAAGCTTTGTCGCCGGTAATGAGAAACCGACCTTCGCCTTGAGCGATGTCCCATAGCTTAGGGTCCAATGCTCCTGACAACCCTTCGTCCAATTCCGTTAAGGTATCCGGGATCACTCTGCGGAGGGATTCCGCGACTGCTTTAGGCAAATCCTCGTCAACCTTTATCTTCAAGGTCAACTTCCTATTGCATAAATGGATTCCTGGTGCACCGACTCCGAGGCGTAGAGAAGTGCTGCGGTTAGATCCTCATCCTTGAGTTGGGGGTATTCCTTGAGTATATCCGGCCTCGTCAATCCTTCGGCGAAGCTTGCGACAATCGCACTAACCGGGACCCGGGTACCCTTTATGCAGGGCTCCCCAGCTCTCAAATCAGGGTGGGAAAAAATCCTCTCCATGAAGTCGCCTCTCATGTTTGCCTCCCGATAAACAGGTTAAGCTTGCATGAACTTGGATGATACAACAAATCGCCTTCATTGACTATACAAAAAACCCTGAGGAGGAATGTGCTTCGGTGTTGTTTGTGCGACAGGGTTGGGGTTGCCCGCTCTTGAGTTCTCCCTCCCCTTTAGACCGAACTCTAAAAAAGTCGTGACTTTTTTAGAGTTCGGTCTAGAGTAAATCCCCAGGATTGAGCGGAACTCCTTACGCATGCCCCGCAGTTGCTCTGCTGTGGAGGATGGGAGCAAGGGGAGTGGGGAACACATTGTCAAAGACTGAGATTTCTTTGTCGGAGGTTGGTTATGAATTTCGTCGTGATCGGTGGTGACGCAGCCGGCATGAGCGCAGCAAGCCGGGTCAAGCGTAACAAACCTGACGCGCAGGTCACTGTCCTCGAACAAACAAGAGATGTGTCGTACAGCGCCTGAGGCATGCCCTACAATGTCGCGGACGCGGCAAGGGACATGGATGACCTGATTGTTCGGCCGGCCCACGTGTTCAAAGAGAAGCAGGGCATTGATGTGCGAATCGAGCACAGGGTAGAGGCGATCGACCCGTCAGGCAAAGTGGTCAGAGGAAGAACTTCGGGAGGGGAGCCCTTTGAGGTCTTCTATGACAAACTCTTGATCGCCACGGGAGCGAGGCCCGTGGTGCCTAACCTCCCGGGGATAGTATCGCCTGGGGTGATGACGCTCAAGAACCTGGAGGATGGCAGAAAGATCAAAGCCTTTATCAAGAGGGAACAGGTGAAGAAGGCGGTGATCCTTGGAATGGGGTACATCGCCTTTGAAATGTGTGAGGCGTTGAGAGCCAGGGGTATTGAAGTGGCCATGATCAAGCCGCGGCCCATTTTTATTCCCTGGATGAACCAACAGCTCTCTTCGATCGTCAAAAAGGAAGTGGAGGCGAACCAGGTCAAGGTTCATGTGGGGCAGCCCATCGAGAAAATCGGCAAAAGCGATAGAGGACTCCGCCTCGCAGGGCCGGGACTTCAGCTTGACGGGGATATGGTTCTGGTGTCTGTAGGTGTGCGTCCCAACAGCGAGCTCGCTGAGAAAGCAGGCCTTGGGCTCGGGCCGAGCAGATCTATCGCGGTGGACAAAATGCTTCGAACCTCGGATCCTGACATTTACGCTGCCGGCGATTGTGCGGATGCCTTTCATGTGGTTACGGAGGAGCGGACCTGGATTCCCCTTGCCCTGAGGGCCAACAGGGCAGGGTGGGCTGTTGCCGACAATGTGCTCGGAGGCAAGGTCGAACTTCAGGGGGTTGCGGGAACTGCGGTGTTCAAGGTTTTCGAACTGGAAGTGGCGCGCACAGGGCTGAGTGTGGAGGAGGCGACAAAAGCAGGCTTTGCTCCGGCAGAGGTCGTGATTCAGAGCAGGAGCAGGGCACACAATCATCCCGGGTCATCGACGATCAGCGTGCAGTTGGTGGGTGACAAGAAATCCGGACGGCTCCTCGGAGCTCAGATGGTAGGAAAGGAAGGCGCGGCCCACAGGATCAATGCGGCGGCTGTGGCCCTTCAGGCGAAGATGAACGTTGAGGCGTTCAGCCAGTCGGATCTTTCCTATGCACCGCCCTTCGGTCCTTCATGGGATCCGCTGCTGACAGCGGCGAATCAACTCTTGAAGTCGCTGTAGAAAGGAGGCTTTACACACGGAAGGGGTAAGGTTAGAATGCTTTGAAACGTATTGGAGGGAAATCATGAAAAGAGCAATCGTGGTGACGGCGCTGTGCGTCGCTCTGGGGCTGGCGGCTTCGCCTCAGACTTATGCGGATAATCTGAAAGAGGACGCCGAGATCATCGTGAACAAGGCACGAATCGTGATGGAAGAGGTGAAGAATGCCCCGGACTCGGGACCGGCTTATGACCTCATGAGGCAGAGCGCGGGCGTGGCCATCATTCCCGACATGTTCAAGGGAGGGTTTATCGTCGGGGGATCGTACGGAAAGGGCGTTGTCGTTGCCCGCAAGGACGGAAAATGGAGCGGCCCTTCCTTTGTCTACATCGGAGCCGGCAGCGTCGGTCTTCAGATCGGAGCGCAGCTCACGGACCTGATTCTCGTGGTGGTCGGTCAAAGCACCATGGACTCCTTTCTCCGGTCCAATTTCAAATTGGGAGCCGATGCGGCCGTGGCTGCCGGGCCGGTGGGGGCTCAAGCGACCGCGGCGACCGACCTCTTCTTGAAAGGCGGCATCTATTCCTATTCACGGGCCAAAGGCTTGTTTGCGGGGGTTTCCCTCGAGGGCGCAGGTCTGGGGACGGAGTTCGATCTCAACAGGGCGTATTACCAGACGACTTCCAACCCCAAAGAGATCCTCTATGGGCAAGTCGAGACGCCTGAATCAGGCAAGAAACTGTTTGAAGCCCTGAACAAATTCATAAAGCAATAACCTGTCGTTGCTTGCTGACCACCTCAGCATTCCCCTTCCCCTTAATCCCCTCTCCTCCAGAGGCCGGCAAGCCGCGAGGGGAGGGGACCAAGGGGTGCGGACTCCATTCCGGAAAAATACCAAGAGTGAGTAGATTTTTGCCACTTTGTGGAATGATTCTACCACAAAAACAGTGGGGATCGATGACCAGATGCCCTCGCTCGTGAAGCTGCCAAGTAAAAAACAGGTTGAAATTCTTGGATAAAAACTCCTTTTGCTTACTCGTGCCGTTT
>JALOPA010000393.1 GCA_025454125.1 Thermodesulfobacteriota bacterium | reverse complement strand
GATCGCCGTGACGATCACGAAGTACGCCTCGGACAATCGGACGGCAATGACTCCCGTCACGAGCGAAAAGACGAATCCGCCTCCAAGGCAGAAAAGCACGGACACCAGCAGACCCGTCTTGAGGTGGAGGATGGGAAGAAGGATCGCATAGGCCCCTGCTCCGAACAGCACGGAATGCCCCAGGCTGCACTGGTTGGTGAACCCCAGGCTGACGTCATACCCCATGGCAAAAACGCTGAGGATCATGATCTGCACCAGCAGGGATCGGGCTCCCCTGGGCAGCACGAACCCGAGCACCACGAGGGCGATCAGCACGAGGGCGAAGTAAATATGATCTTTGCTTTGTTTCACCTCTGAGAGTTTTCCCTTTCCTTCTTCCTCCGTCATTCCGGCGAAGGCCGGAATCCAGTGTGTTCAACTCACTCCCAATTCACTGGACCCCGGTTCTTGTCCGCTTCGGCGGGTTCTCCGGGGTGACGGCCAGTTATTAGGTAGGTTTCGCTATGCCTATTGTGTTCAACCGTGTACCTTGCACCTTGTACCGTGCACCGTGTGTTTACCCGCCGTCCCTGTGGCGGGCCTTCCCCCTTGCACCTTGAACCCTGAACCGTGCACCTATTCTCATCTTTCCTTCGCCCCGAACAGGCCTTGCGGCCGCAGCATGAGCACAACCACCATGACCACAAAGATCGCGGCCCTGGCACGGGTGGGAGAGAGAAAATGCGCCAGCACTCCCTCGATCGCGCAGATCCCAAGGGCCGCGACCAGAGTCCCTTCCAGACTGCCCAAGCCCCCGATGATGACGACAATGAAACACAGCAGGATGACGTCATTCCCCATGAGATAAGACACCTGGTAGATGGGCGCAGCCAGGACCCCGCCGACCACCGCAAGGGCAGCGCCAAGAACAAAGGTGGCCATCAGGATCCGGTTCACGTTGATGCCCATGGCGTTGGCCATGTCCCGATCCTGCATGGAGGCCCTGATCAGGATCCCGTAGTTCGTCCTGTAGAGAAAGAGCCAGATGCCGGCAAGGATGAGGATGGAAATCAGGGCGATCAAGAACCGATACCCGGGGTACGACACACCCAGGAGGTTGAAGTTCATCGGCCAGGGGTTGGGGATCTTCTGGGGAATCCCGCCATAGATCGCCAGAGCCGCCGTCTGCACGACAAAGGAAATTCCCACTGTGGCAATCATGGTCAAAGAGGGATTTCCCTCGTAGGGCCGCAGCACAAACCTCTCCATGGGCGCCGCGATGAGCGCCATGAGCAAAGGGGCCACCAGCAGGGCCAGCCAGAAGTTGCCCAACAGGGAAACAACATAAAAGGTCACCACGGCGCCGATCATGTAAAGATCGCCGTGGGCCATGTTGACAATGCCCATGACTCCGAAGATGAGGGACAGGCCCAGGGCGATCAGAGCCACGATCAATCCCCAGATCAGCCCGTTCATCAAAAGAAACGTGATGGAGGATAACGATTCCACCAGTTTATGACCTTCGCTTTATGCCTCAAGCCCTAGGAAACGGACCGCAACTCATCCGATCTGTCACTCCCGCGAAGGCGGGAGTCCAGGAAATGCTCCGAAAGCTGGATTCCCGCCTCCGCGGGAATGACAAAGAGTCCGATGAATCCACTTTCCCAAAATCAAGCATTGGTTATGTCAGCTCCCCGCAGGGAGTGTCCGTTGGCCTTCCTTATCCCTGACCGCTGACAGCTGATCGCGCTCATCCGGGTAGGACCCTTTCCGGATGAGCACAAATTAAAACGCTTCCTTCGAGTGATCTCTTTCCGGAGCGTACACGACGGCTTCCGGCGGGATTCTCGCCACCACTTCGATGACCCCCTTCTTGATCTGCTCGATGTAGAGCCCCACCTGGGAAAGATGGTCCTCCTTCCTCACATACCCCTCGCCCTGCGGGAACTCGATTCCCTGCTTGAACGGCATGCCTTCGAGGGCCTCGATCAGCTTCGGCGTGTCCTTGTTGCTTTTCCAGCCGCTCTTCTCAATGCCTGCCTTCAGAAGGAACATGGATTCCCAGACCGCCCAGTTGTACGCCAGGACAAATCGCTTTCCTGTGCCCACCTCGATTCCTTCAGGATCGACATTGATCATGTCCCGATAGGCTTTGTTGAAATCCGCCTTCAGCCCCTCGTAGCGGGTGGGGTACGGGGCAATACAGTAAAGCCCTTCCGCCGCTTCGCCCAGCTTCGCAGTGTCCTGAGCCGAGATCGCGTACACGGCGCCCAGCTTCTTGATGTCCGGCCGCACCGCATGGAGATCCCGGATGAAGGAGAGGAAGTCGGAACCGAAGTTCGCAAAGAAAACCGCATCAGCCTCCTTGGGAATCTTGCCGGCCAGGTAGGGGAGCCAATCTCCCGTTCCCAGCGGAACACGGATGGAGGTCAGCACCTCGCCTCCTGCCTGTTTGATGAAATCGGTAAACTCCTTTTCATTGGACCATCCCCAGGCGTAGTTCACGACAACGGTCACCCACTTTTTCCCGATTTTTTCCACCGCAAACTTCGCCACGCCCTTGGTCTCCTGCCTCACGTTCGTGCAGGGCTGGAACACATAGCGGTTTCCGTTTTCACCGGAGATTTCCGTAGCGCCCGCGCAGGGGAAATAAGGAGTTTTCAGCTCTTTCGCAATGGGCGCACACGCAATGGCGACTCCCGAACTGTTCGAGTCAATGACAAAGCTCACCCCATTGCTCTCCACAAGTTTTCTGAACTTAAGAGCGCCCACCGGCGGTTTGCTTTCCGTATCCTCCACGTAAAGCTCTATGGGACGGCCGCTGATGCCCCCTTCGCCGTTGATCTTCTTGATGGCCGCGCGAAGCACCCTTTCATGAGAATATCCGTAAGCCGCAAGGCCTCCGGTCGAGTCCGCAATCATGCCGATCTTGATCGGCTCCTTGCTTTGACTCAGAGCCATAGGTTGCATGGACACCACTCCGGCAACCAGGCCCACAACCACGGCAAGAATGACAAACACGCTTCTCTTCATAACGCACCTCCTCTTCCGTACACTGAGCGTTCAAGACGATTCGGATTTCTAGCACCAATAATCCTCCTTGTAAACCATCGAGTGTTCATTTTTTCAAACCCATCTTCATGCACCGGGCCGCGGAGAAAGGAGGAGGAAGATTTAACTATTTTCTGTTTTGTTAATAACCACTTAATTTTTTCTTGACACGCCGTTTGCTCCTGCCTTAGAAGGCAATTCAAAATTTGGATTATACTTAATTTGCTTCGCGGCGGATTCGGAGGATACCCATGGCAGCGGCCCTCTCCATCGGCCAGAACGTAGCCAAATGGCGGAAAGAGAAAGGTTTGACCCTCCAGCAGCTCGCGGCCAAGATTCACCTCACCGCTGCCTTCATCTCCCAAATCGAACACGACAAGGCCTCTCCCTCCATCGCAACCCTCAAAACCATTGCCCATGCGCTGGACGCGAAGGTCATCGATTTCTTTGCCGACGAACTCCTCCAGTATCCGGTGGTCACGACCCCGGACCAGTGGTCCAGAGTGCTGATCCCCGGTTGGCAGTCGGACACGAAGCGGTTGGTCAAGATCGTCGCTTCCAAACGAATGGAGCCCTTCCTGACGACGATCAAGCCCGGAGGGAAAAGCGGGGAGCCTTACTCTCATCCGGGCGAAGAGTTCGGGTCTGTGCTCGATGGTGAGATCACGATCACTGTGGGAGAAGAGGTTTACAGGGTCGGGCCGATGTCTTCCTTTTATTATTCGTCCTTGCTGCCTCACTCATGGATCAACAAGGGCAAGAAAGACTGCAAGATCATCTGGGTCGTCAGTCCGCCCTCTTGGTAGAGGCGTCACTCGACTCACAGGAGGTAATCCACATGGCCATACAAGATATTTACCAAGCGGTCCTTGGTTTTGAC
>JALOPA010000392.1 GCA_025454125.1 Thermodesulfobacteriota bacterium | reverse complement strand
GACCGCATGGATTCTCACTTCCTCTTTGGTTTCGTTTCCGCGAGACGAGGCGCGCTCGCCGAACATCGCCCTCTTTTCACAACGGAGGACCTCCGGCAGTCTCTCGCCGAAGCGGTCACTGAGATTTTGAAGGATCAGATCGGTCATAGGTGATTTGGGAACTCCCCTGAGGGCGCAGGCTCCAACCCCGGTGCCTGCGCCGAATTCACAAACACATGGTCTCCCTCGGAGCGATTTTTTTCGCATGAGCGCCGGTGAAGAAGATCCGAAAGGGCGAATGTTTCATTTCACCGAGTTTCTTCTCAAAAACGTGCACACCGAAAGGATGAACCTTCTTCAGGCTGTTGGTGCAGATCAAAACTCTATGCCCCCCCACAGAGTGGTCTTTGACCGTTTCAAGCAACTCGCATGCTGATGAGCCGTCAAAATCACCCACCAGCTTCAGGTGCACACTCTCCCCTTCACGCCACACAACAACTCGGAAATTGGATGCCATGTCAAAGACCTCCTTTCCCGCTGGCGGTTTCAGTCGCTGAAAGCGATCATAAGTAAGTTATCGATTGCTTACATAATACGGAGGAATTCACCGGTGTCAACAAAAAGGCGCCCCCTGGAAAACGATTTCCCCTAATCCGATGCCCCATGTGCACCAGCAGAACCATCAGGTGCCGCGCTAAGACGCGGGAAATCTTCTTATCGGAGGGCTGAGGCACCACCGCGGGTGACGGATCGCTTCGCGAATGAGAGCATGGCGCACAGAAAAGAATCACACGGTTCGTCATTGTGAAGCCATGCCTTTACAAGCCATAGACAGAAATGATAAGCGATACCAGAGGAGATCCCAACGCGCATGAAAGGGTCAATGGATGGAGGAGCTTGTCGAAATCAAGAAGGTCACTGAGGAGCTTCTGTCGGAAAAGAAATGGGCTCAGGCCAGAGAACTCTTGCGCGAACTCCCGGCTCCGGACATTGCCGATTCCCTGCCCGGTCTGGACAAAGCGGACCGGATTCTCCTTTTCCGTCTCCTTCCCCGGCCCCTGGCCACGGAGGTTTTCTCCTATCTCGAGCCGAAAAAAAAGGACGACCTCCTCAGGGGTTTGACGGAGGAAGAAGCCCGAAGGGTCCTGGCTGGTTTGAGCCCCGACGACCGAACCGATTTTTTCGAAGAGCTGCCCGGCGAGGCCACCCAGAGGCTTCTTAACCTCCTGAGCCCTGAAGACCGCAAAGAGACCCTCCAGCTTCTCGGTTTCCCCGAGCAGAGCGTAGGAAGGCTGATGACGCCCGACTATGTGGCTGTCCGCCCGGAATGGACCATCGGTCGCGCCCTGGAACACATCCGGTTGAGAGGGAAAAACAGCGAAACGATCAACGTCATCTATGTCGTGGACTCCTCCTGGAAATTGATTGACGCCCTAGATCTGCGCCGCTTCGTCCTGGCGCCCGTGGAGCAGAGCGTCGCCGAAATCATGGATCAACTCTTCGTGAGCATCTCCGCCCTGGAAGACAGGGAAAGAGCCGTATCCACCATCCAGCACTACGACCTGGTCGCCCTTCCCGTTGTGGATTCTCAGGGCGTGCTTCTCGGCATTGTGACCGTCGACGACGTGCTGGACGTGGCGCAAGAGGAGGCGACCGAAGACTTCCACCGGGTCGCGGCCGTGGTTCCCCTCAAAGAGAGCTATCGAGAGGCAGGGCTGTGGTCCCTCTTCCGCAAGAGAATTGGATGGCTCATGGGGTTGATCCTGGTGAACTTGGCCGCCTCCGAAATCATCGCTTTTCACGAAAACCTGCTCCTGTCTTCCATCGCTTTGGCTTTCTTCATTCCCCTGCTCATCGCCGCCGGAGGCAATGCGGGCGCTCAATCCGCCACGCTCATGATCCGCGCTATGGCCACGGGCGATCTCAAGCCGGATCACTGGATTCGGGCTGCGGGCAAGGAGCTTGCTTTGGGCATTCTCCTGGGGCTCACTCTCGGGGTCTTGACCTGGTTCCTTGGGGTATACCGGGGCGGATGGAGGATGGGCCTGGTAGTATTCCTGGCCATGACAGGAATCGTTTTGGTCTCCAACCTGATCGGAGCCAGTCTGCCCTTCTTGTTGAGCAGGCTGCGGCTGGACCCTGCGGTGGCCAGCAGCCCCCTGATTACCTCGGTCGCCGATGTCGTCGGCCTGAGCATTTATTTTCTTATTGCAGCCCTGGTCCTGGGCATGGCCACAGGATAATCGACCGCTTGCCGCGTTCGAGAGGTTGGATATGACAGCACCTCCGAAGCCCCGTTTTGAGACCACACGGACCGTTTGCAATCCTGAGCCTGACTTCACCAGGCCGCGGCTTGAGTTGCCCCAAGAGGTGCGTGATCGGATGCTGCAACGATTGCGGGTTCTGTATGCTGATCCGGTGGCCCAATCCGCTCTGGCCGAGATCGAACGGATCCTCCAGGTGTTCCATGCCCACAAGCCGCTCGAGCTGATGGCGCGGGAGCGCAACTTCATTCCGGCAGAGCGGTTCACGGAACGGGATATCATCCTCATCACCTATGGGGACCTGCTCTACAAGAAACGGCAATCCCCGCTCAAAACCCTTGGAGACTTCAGCGACTCCTACCTCAAAGGCACCATCAACACCCTGCACATCCTCCCCTTCTTTCCCTCCTCATCGGATCGCGGCTTTTCGGTCATCGACTTTGAGACCGTGGATCCGCTGCTCGGATCGTGGCATGATATCGAAGCGCTGGAAACTCGATACCGGCTCATGTTCGACGGTGTCATCAACCACGTCTCCTCCAAGAGCCGCTGGTTTGTTGAATTTCTGGCGGGGAATCCGGATTATGAGGACTTCTTCATCTGGTTCGCTACGGAGGACGAACTCACCCCTGGGCAACGCCGTATGATCTTCCGGCCGAGGACAACTCCCGTCCTGACCCGCTACGAAACGCTCAAAGGGCCGCGCTATGTGTGGACCACCTTTTCACCGGACCAAATAGACCTCAACTACCGGAATCCCAAGGTTCTGTTGAGGGTCATTGAGATCCTTCTTCTCTATGTGCGCCAGGGCGCGGACATTCTGAGGCTGGATGCCGTCACCTATCTCTGGAACCAGCCGGGAACACGGTGCATCCACCTGGAACAGACTCACGAAATCATCAAGCTCCTGCGGGATATTGTCTCGGTCGTTGCGCCCCATGTGGCGCTCGTCACGGAGACCAATGTGCCCCATGATGAAAACATCGCCTATTTCGGCAACGGAAGGGACGAGGCCCACATGGTCTACAACTTCGCCCTGCCCCCCCTCGTGCTCCATACCTTTTACACAGGGGACGCGAGGGTTCTCTCTGAATGGGCCAAGTCCATCACGCCGCCGTCCGAGACGGCCACCTATTTCAATTTTCTGGATTCCCACGACGGGATCGGTCTTTTGGGGGTCAAGAACATTCTCTCTGCGAAGGATATCGATCGCATCTGCCGGCGCGCAGCGGACCACGGAGGCTTTATTTCCTACAAGACCTCAGAAGATGGCACGGAGGTTCCCTATGAAGTCAACATGACGTGGTACAGCGCTCTGAACAAGAAACAGGACGGCGACCCTCTACGCATCCAGATCAAACGCTTTGTCGCTTCCCGGGCCATCGCCCTGGTTCTGCAGGGGGTGCCGGGCATCTACCTGCACAGCCTCTTCGGAACCCACAGCGACCACGCTGCGGTGGAAGCGACCCGTGAGAACCGCGTGATCAACCGGGCGATTGTGGATCTGCGCTCTCTGCTGAGATCCTTGAGCCCAGAAAGTTCTTTCTCTGTCCCCGGCGGTCTTTGCCGTGATGAGGACGTCCCCGGAAGGGGAGTTCACTGTGCTGACGGTTACGAATGTAACCCGAATCCGGTGCCGAGTTGAGATACCGCTCGAAGACGTGAAAAGATATCAAGGGCCTTGGCACGATCTCCTGAGCGAAAAAAAGATCAACCCCAAAAAGGACAGGCTCTTGATCACCCTCCAACCCTATGAGGTGGTTTGGCTTGTCCCGGAGTCTCAGACAACCCAAACCGAACAGTGCTGAGCTTCGTTGATAATCCTCAGCGCCACGGAGCCCATGCGAAACTCTCTGGCACCGGTGGTGCCTTTGCGGCCTAGAAGCAGCGTGCCGTAATCCCCTTCCTGGAGCTTTGACAGGATGGCCCTGGAAATCTTCTTGTGTCGGGCCGACGGATTGTAGTCAAACTGGTAATTGAGGCTTCTGGGCTTCAGCCCTTCACCCAAAATCGCATCCTGGGCTATCCCTACGATCTGAGCCATTCTTGCCTTCTCCATGGCCACCACCTCTTTCTCGGTTTCCTTCATCCGGTTTCGCTCTTCATTCGGAAGAGCTTCGGTGAAGGGAGAGCAATAGTGGTAGAAGAGAACATGCACCGGCGAAAGCCCCCGCAGCATCCTTCCGGCATGTCGGGCGAGCTCAACCGCATGGAGAGTCTCATCCACGGCGATCAGCACTCTGCGGCTTTTGGCCCCGGTTCCGTCCACAAGCCACAACGGGTGATTTTCAGAGACCTCGAGGAGCTTATCCGTAATGCTGCCCAAGAAAATCGTGTCGAACCAACCCATGCCCTTCTTGCCCACCACGCACACATGGAAAGACCCGGCGTCCAGCTCCCGGACAATGTCGCGCGCGACCCCTACCGCCTGGTGAACATGCTTGGTCTTGATATGGCTTTTCTTCAGCCCTCCTTCCAGCAAGATTCTTGAAGTCGCCTCAAAGTACCTTTTAGCCTCCTCCTCTCTTTTCTTCCTCCAGAGCGCGAACTGTCTGTACACGGCGGGGTCGCTGCTCAGCTCTCGATAGAGAGGCGGAATCGCAGGAGAAATGTTCAAAACGGTGACTTCAACGTCCGGCGCCCCTTTGTAGAGGTTGGCCACGTAGTGCGCTGCTCCCAGCGCAGGTCGCGACCCATCGGTTGTCAGCAGGATTTTTCGCATCATGTCCTCCTTCCTCGCGCTTACGCATTGTCCTCCTCGACCGCCTCGAGAAGAGCCTTGTAGATGTCGGGGACGGAATAGGTGACGCGGTTCCAGGACGGAATCTGGGTCCCGCCCCTCTGTCCCCTTGCCTGCTCCCAGGCCGTACCGACGAAGTCGCTGAAATAGGCCACGGTCTGCTCTTCCTGGTGCCGGTCATAGAACAATCCGTTGGATTCCGCATCATCACTGTAGCTTTTGACGAACCCCAAAGCCGTGCTGTAGTAGGTGCGCTGGACCATGTCGATGAACGCATCGTCAATGGGCATTCCATGGGATCGGATGTAATTCAGGTAAAACTTGGTGATGTCTCCGATCATGCGGTGCAGTCCTGTGCTGGCATCCGTCTCAGAGAGCTGCTGGTGCTTGTGTTCGTAGTTTCTGCACAGGTCGATCTGGGCGATCTTCTTCGGCATCAGCCTCTCATGCACCTCGGAGAGGGTGCTCACTTCGAGACCCCAGTCATAGGCGACATTGAGGGCTTTTCCCAATCGGGTCAGGAAGCTGAACTCCCCGGCCAGGGGGTATCGAAAGGCGCGGTGATAACGGAAAAAATCCTCCAGCTCGTGATGGTTTTGCCGATGCATGATTCGCGCGAGCGCTTCCACAAAGGGGGTCACGAAGAGCCTCGTCGCTCTCCCTTTCATTTGCTTTTCCGTGGGCGAGATGCGGGCATAATAGCCTTTGCAGAATTCGAAGTCGTTGTTGGGGTTTGCAGCCGGCTCCAGGAGCCGGCCGAGAAGAAGCCGGTCATACGTCACAATGTCACAGTCATGAAGAGCAATCACCTCGCACTGTTCC
>JALOPA010000391.1 GCA_025454125.1 Thermodesulfobacteriota bacterium | reverse complement strand
AGCCGCCTCCGGGTCATCGTGGTGGGTGGAGCCGAAATCCTGGACCAGAAGGGCCTCTTCAACATCGGGAAAAGGAATTGTGCGGTTCTCAGAAAGCTCTTCTGGAAGAACAATGTGATGATCGAATTCGAAGATGTGGGCGGGAATGTGAATCGGACGCTGAAACTGGAGGTCGGCACGGGCACCACGTGGCTCAAGACCTCGGGCAACGGTCTCCGGAGGATTGCATGAGCCTGAAGCGGATCCTTGAAGACATGGATCTCTTGGAGCCCATGGCCCCGGCGGCTCACCGCATTCTTCAGATCGCCGGCGACCCCGAGAGTTCCATCGGCGACCTGGTGGAAGTGATCCAGTACGACCAGGCCCTCACCGCCAACCTCCTCAGAATCTGCAATTCCGCGGCCGTGGGCGTGCGGCGCGAGATCCACTCGGTCAAGCAAGCGGCCGCGTATCTGGGCATGGAAAAAGTGGCCTGTCTCGTGATGATCGGGAACAGCGCGGCCAGCCTGAGGAGGGCCCAGGAGGGCTACGAACTTCTCGAGGGAGATCTTTGGAGGTATTCCGTGGCCTCGGCTCTGGTCTCCCAGGAACTCGCGGAGAAACTTGCGCCCGGAAACGTTCCGCTCCTCTTCACGGCCGCCTTGCTCAAAGACATCGGGAAAGTGGTCTTGAGCCGGTATGTGAAAGATCTCTTCCGGGAGATCATCACCGAGGTCCGGGAAGGAGGGCTCAGCTTTGCGGAGGCGGAAAAAAAGGTCCTCGGCATCGACCATGGGGAACTGGGAGGCCGGATTGCCGAGAAATGGCGTTTCAGCGAGGCCATGGCGGACATTATCGGAAATCACCACAATCCGGACAGGGCTTCGCCGGAGGACCCCTCTCTGCCCATTGTCTATCTGGGGGACTGCATCTGCATGATGATGGGGATCGGCTTGGGATCCGACGGTCTGGCCTACCGGTACTATTCCCAGGTGGCGGATCGCCTCCGTTGTTCCGAGTCGGATGTGCAGAGGATCATGATCGGTTTGAGGGAAAAGCTGGCAACGGTCGAGGACCTGGTCGGCGTGTCCCAGGAGGAACGAAGCCATGGCGTTTAATGTGTTGATCGTAGACGACTCCTCGACCATGAGGGCCGTGGTGAAGAAGGCGATCCGGGTCTCGGGCTTTGACGTGGGGGAATACCATGAAGCGGCAGACGGGCAGGAAGCGCTGGAGACGCTCCGGCGGTGCTGGGTGGACGTGGTTCTCACGGACATCAACATGCCCCGTCTCACCGGTCTGGAACTGGTGGCCGAGATGAGGGGAGACGACCTCCTGAGCTCGGTTCCCGTCATCGTGGTGAGCACGGAAGGCAGCGAAGCCAAGGTGCAGGAGTCGATCCGCCTCGGAGCGAGAGGTTACATCAAGAAGCCGTTTCACCCGGAGGAGATCAAGAGACTCCTGAGGGAGGTCATGGGACACGCGCAGAAAGGAGCGAACGATGCTTCAACCGCACCTGAAGGAAGCGATTTCTAGAGTGATGGAGACCATGTTCTTTATGCCCGTTCAGTTTGGGGACGGGACCCACTCCCTCGGGGAGTGGTTCTCACGGGAGCCGACGGTGCGGGAAGCTCTCATCGATTTCCAAGGGGCGCGCTCAGGCAGGGGGTTTCTCCTCGTCCCGGTCCAAGGCCTCAAGGAGATGGCCGCCAACTTCCTGGGACTCCGGGAAGCCGAGGTCGACGAAGAACAGATGCAGGATACGCTGAGAGAAGCGGTCAACATGATGATGGGCCAGATGCTCTCCCTCTGGGACAGGAAGGGAGGATGCGCCCTCGGCATTCCGCGGTTTACCGGTGAAAGAATCCTCCGGGAAGTCCAGGCCCAGAACAATCCCGCGGTGCTGTTCCTCTTTGAGACGGAAAAAACGCATCTGGCGGCAGGCGTGATCGAACCCTGAAACGGAACCGGCAGGTCCAGGCCCATGGAAAGAAAGATCAAAGTGCTGGTGGTGGACGACTCGGCCGTCGTGCGCAAGGTGTTCAAGGAAGAGCTCTCCAAGGAAAGGGATATCGAGGTCATTGGCACAGCGCCCGACCCCTATGTGGCCAGGGACAAGATCGTGCAGCTCAAACCGGATGTGCTGACCCTGGACATTGAGATGCCCCGCATGGACGGAATCACGTTCCTGCGCAAGCTCATGGTCTACTATCCTCTGCCGGTGATCATTGTCAGCTCGCTCACCCGGGGAGGAGGCAAGCTGGCCATGGAGGCTCTTTCCCTGGGGGCGCTCGAAGTCCTGTCCAAACCCTCCGAGGCCTACTCGGTGGGCGACATGAGCGTCCAGCTCGCAGACAAAGTCAGGGCCGTGGCCTCCGTGAAGGTGCAGGCTCGAAAGGGCGGGCCCGAAGAGGCGCCGCCAAAACCTCTTCAGGCCATGGCGAAGACGACCCACAGGGTCGTCGCCATCGGGGCTTCGACCGGCGGGACGGAAGCGCTGAAAACCGTTCTCACCACCATGCCCCCCAATGCTCCGGCCATGCTGATCGTTCAGCACATGCCCGCTCAGTTCACCCGGTCCTTTGCGGAACGGCTCAACGAACTGAGCTCCATCACCGTGCGGGAAGCCAAAGACGGCGACTCGCTGGTGAACGGCGTGGCGCTCATCGCGCCGGGGAACTACCACCTGCTGCTCAGACGCAGCGGCGCGAGATACGGCGCAGAGGTGAAGAAAGGCCCGCTGGTGCACCATCAGAGACCCTCGGTGGACGTTCTCTTTCACTCGGTGGCTGCCCACGCGGGCAGCAACGCCGTGGGGGTGATCCTGACCGGGATGGGCGCAGACGGGGCTGCAGGGCTTCTCAGGATGAAAGAGGCGGGCGCCAGGACCGTGGCTCAGGATGAAAAGAGCTGCGTTGTTTTCGGCATGCCCCGGGAAGCCATCCGGCTCGGAGCGGCCGAGCAGGTCGTCCCCCTGGATCAGGTGACACGGACGGTGCTGGAAATGACGGCGGAGGAGCCGGCCTAGAGTGACGGCGAGGGATTGAAATGAACCCAAGGGTGATCGGTGAAATCGAAAGACTGGTGGAAGGGAAGCTTTCAGCCCCTGAAATCGAGCGGCTTCTCCGGTTTATGAACCGGAGAAGCCTCATGGGATCGGAGGGGGAAGAAGAACCCTTCTTTAAGCTCCTCGCCCGGGAAATGAGGGAGGAGATGAAAGAGCTTGCCACGCTTATCGTGGAATTCAAAAGGGATTTCCTGACGAGGATTCATCCGGAGATTTCCGAGCTCAAGACCACCTATATCCCTCAGGCTGCGGACCAGCTCGAAGGGATCATCGAGTCCACAGAGCAGGCGGCCAATCAGATCATGGACAACCTGGATCTGATGCAACGGCATGCCGAGGAGGCGCTGGGGATTGTCAAGGGATTGAACCAGCAGCTGTTCGACCGCTCGGCATCCCCGGCGCTCAAGGCAGGCGCGGAGGCGCCTCCCAGCCTCAGGGAACCGATGGAGACCCTGAACCAAACTCTGGAACGCTTCTTCCCCCTCATCGCCGATTCCTTCGAGAAGATGAGTTTCCAGGATCTCACCGGGCAGAGGATCCGCCGCACGATCGATCTCGTGAATCTCATGGAGGAGCGGATCAACAAAACGCTCTTGTCTTTCGGCCTCAAGCTCACGGAGAAGGACAAGAACCCGGAGATTTCAGGGGATGACCTGCTCAGTACCGTGGAAAAAAAACTGTCCGACCTCCAGGGCCCCCAGAGGCCTGGAGAGGGGATGAATCAGGCGGATATCGATAACCTTCTGGCGCGACTGTAGGAGGGAGGCGTCCTATGGATCCCAACATGAAAGTGCTCATTGTGGATGATTTCGCCAGCGAGGCGGACAACGGCAAAGCGGCCTTGAAAGAGCTCAAGAACGAGAAGTTCGATCTGGTGCTCTGCGACTGGAACATGCCGGAAATGCCGGGCATCGAGCTTCTGAATCAGGTTCGATCGGATGATCAGCTCAGAGGCATTCCTTTTGTCATGGTGACCGCCGAAGCCAAGAAGGAAAACATCCTTGAAGCCGTTAAAGCCGGGGTGAGCAGCTATATCGTCAAGCCCTTTACGGCGGAGACGGTCAGCGAAAAGCTGAAGAAGATCTTTGCCGCTTGAGCCGGACCCCTCGGCCGGGTCAGGCGAACCGGTTCGTTCCGGTCTGTGAGAGGAGCCGGTTCGGAGAGCTTCCAGGGCGGGAATTGCGCAAATCAGAGGAGGTGCAGGGATGGAAATCAAGGGACTAGATCGTCCTGCCGGGATGACACGGTTGACACCGTCCAAGAAAATAGAGGATAATACGCCATTTCGTGAGGTGCTTCAGCTCAGGATCTCGCAAACGAATCCTGCCTGTTCGGCGGGCGGAGCGGAGTCCAAGGCGGCTTTTCTTGAACAGGGAGGGAGGGTGCTCGACCTTCTCGATGACTTCGCACAGGCTCTCGCCGATCCTCAGAAAACTTTAAAGGACCTGGAGCCTCTTATGGTGAAGATGGAAACGGAGGCCGAGCCTCTGGAAAGCGTGCCGGGCTCCGAAGGAGACTCGGATCAGGGTCTGCCCCGATTGTTGGGCGACGTGAGTGTCTTAGCCCATGTCGCGGCCATGAAGTTCCGTCGGGGGGATTACCTCTAAAGGGCCTGACCCCCGAAAGGACGGGACCCCTTAGGGTCGAGAAGGAGGAAGGGAGCACGATGGCAGCCATCCTGGTGATTGACGATGATCGCGCACATCTGAATGTGGTGGTGGAGACCTTGAGAGGGTCCGGTTACGAGGTCAAGGCCGCTCCCAGCAGCGAGGCGGCCCTCAAGGAGATCGAAGAAAACGACTATGATCTGGTGCTCACCGATCTCATGATGCCCAACGTGGACGGTATGGACGTCCTGAATCAGGTGGTGGAGAGCTCCCCCAACACCAAGTGCATCATTCTGACCGGCTATGGCACGATCAAGGGGTCCGTGGAGGCGATCAAAAAGGGGGCCTTCGACTATGTCACGAAACCGATCACCGCAGGGGAACTGCTGCTGACCGTGGAGAAGGCTCTGAAATTCAAACACCTCGAGGAGGAAAACCTCAGGCTCAAGCGGGAGCTCCGGAAGAAGTACCGGGAGAGCTACATCATAGGGACCAGCGAC
>JALOPA010000390.1 GCA_025454125.1 Thermodesulfobacteriota bacterium | reverse complement strand
TGGCAAAAAATAAGGGGATTTCTCATCCTGATGAGCTATTCATCAAGGTTAACCCATTGTTGTTGTACGATTGTTGGATTATCCGCACCACCTATCACAATTACACCAAATTCTAATAGTTGTTTACGGCGGGGGGATAGGCCTTGAAAATGTATTCAGCCTATCACCAATAGGTTCGCCCTAGCTGATGCGAGAAGGACCCCGCATCCAAAGCTGCGGACTGCTACTCCATTAAATACCGCTGGCACACTGCCTCCGAATGACACGGCCATTCGACCATAGTTTCCAAGCTCTATCCGTGCACACAACTCCTAACCCAATGGAAGACAGGCTTGCCACGCACAATCTCTACAAAGCAAAGCTGAATCATGATATCCTTGACTGGTCTGTGGTCGACATAGCCCCAATTCTCGATACTCTAGTGGGTGCTCTCGGATTTCCAACAACGCGAGGGAATTGCGATGAGCAAAGAGGAGCTTGACGGTTTGCTTTCCGATGCAGAAAAGGATCTGGCCAGGCTAGATGCCAGGCGTAATGAGCTTCTTGAGCGCATCAATAGATTAAGGTCTGAAAAAGAGCAGGCCAGCCCCGATAAGGCTCCGGCCTTCCTCACCCCAGCGAGATCGGTCACGAACAAATCCACACAAGAAGAAAAGGTACTTCTTTTCCGTTCTCTATTTAGAGGAAGAGAGGATGTGTACCCCAAGAGGTTTGAGAGCACGCGAACAGGGAAGACCGGTTACCAGCCGGCCTGCCGGAACGAATGGGTTAGAGCACTGTGTGGCAAACCGGCAGCAAAATGTGGAGACTGCTTGAACCGCGAGTTCATTCCTCTCACGGATGAGGTTGTCAGGAGTCATCTTCTAGGATCGGACCAGAATGACAAGTTGAGAAAAGACTTCGTGATTGGGGTCTATCCCTTGCTCCCCGATGAGACCGCGTGGTTTCTCGCTGCAGACTTTGACAAAGCCGAATGGACGAACGACGCATCCGCATTTCTTGGGATATGTAAATCTTTTGACGTGCCTGCCGCCCTGGAACGATCACGTTCAGGTAACGGCGGGCACATCTGGATCTTCTTTTCCGACCCGATACAAGCCGGTCTGGCGCGACAAATGGGGTCATTCCTTTTGACCGAGACGATGGAGCGCCGTCCGGAAATCGGGCTTGACTCTTATGATCGGTTCTTTCCCAATCAGGATACAATGCCAAGAGGTGGGTTTGGAAGCCTGATTGCACTCCCTTTGCAGAAGAAGCCTAGGGAAAAAGGATGCAGCCTTTTTGTGGACGAACACTTTGAGCCCTACCCAGATCAATGGGCATTTCTTTCGTCTGTACGCCGCATGGGCCGGAGGGAGGTTGAAACAATTGTTGATGAGGCCTCAAAGCGTGGCCGGTTGATCGGGGTTAGGATGGTCGTTGGAGATGAGGAAGACGATGAACCTTGGACTGCACCTCCCTCGAGGAGGCGAGCGGAGCCTCCTATTCCGCGGCCGCTTCCCAAAAAGATCTCCATGGTTCTTGGAAACCAGATCTACATAGCAAAGGATGAGCTAACACCTGCCCTGAGAAACCGCCTAATCCGGATAGCGGCGTTTCAGAATCCGGAGTTTTACAGGGCACAAGCAATGCGTCACTCAACCTATAAGATACCTCGGATCATCAGTTGCGCAGAGGGTTTTCCAAAACACATCGGATTGCCGAGAGGCTGTCTCGAAGAGGTAATCCATTTCCTTTATTCCTTAGAGATCACCCCTGTAGTCCAAGATGAAAGAGTACAAGGGGTTCCGATGGAGGTCAAGTTCCACGGCGCCCTGAGGTCAGAGCAACAGGTGGCTGCTCAGGCACTGCTAAACCAGGACATAGGGGTCCTGTCTGCCACAACTGCCTTCGGCAAAACAGTAGTGGCATCTTACCTCATAGCTAGGCGGAAGGTGAACACTTTGATCCTCGTTCATCGCAGACAACTCCTTGCCTAAACGAGTTCCTAGGCATCGACAAGCGAGAGATTGGTCAGATAGGAGGGGGTAAGCGCCGGGTAACTGGCAGAATTGATGTAGCCATTATGCAAAGCTTGACCAAAAAAGGAATCGTAGATGATCTTGTGGGGGAATACGGACACTTGGTTGTTGATGAATGCCATCACATCTCAGCCAGAAGTTTTGAGTTGGTCGCGAGACAGTGCAAAGCAAAATATGTTACTGGGCTGTCAGCCACAGTCACCAGGAAAGACGGTCATCATCCGATTATATTCATGCAGTGCGGTCCGATCCGATACCGAGACGATGCACGCACGCAGGCGGCTCAGAGACCCTTTGATCACAGAGTGATCTTACGCAGAACAAGCTTCACACTGCCAGATACCTATCAAGGCAAGGGCGAAATGCCTATTCAGGAGATATATTCGTTATTGACACATGATGAGCAGCGGAACGGCATGATCGTGGAAGACGTGCTAAAGGCGGTTGCCAGTCATCGATCTCCCTTAGTGTTAACGGAACGGAAAGAACATCTCGCACTTTTAGTTGATCGTCTTTCGCCCTTTGTCAGTAACGTGATCGTCTTGAAGGGCGGCATGGGATCAAAGCAAAGGCAACAGTTAGCCCAAAGGATTTCTGAGATCCCCGACAAAGAGGAGCGGCTTCTAATTTCTACAGGTCGGTATCTAGGTGAGGGCTTTGATGATGCTCGGCTCGATACTCTGTTCTTGGCGCTCCCCGTATCCTGGCGGGGGATCCTGGCGCAGTACGCTGGGCGTCTTCACAGGCTGCACGATATGAAGAGAGAGGTGGTCATATACGACTATGCTGATCTTGAGGTGCCGATCTTGGCCAAAATGTTTGAAAGACGGAGGCGAGGATACAAAGCCATTGGATATGAAATCACCAGATGATATTTTAGCTCAGAGACAGGAGGATGCGATTTAACTCCCTCTCCAACAGCCTTTTAGGAAGCATTCTCCGTCGAGGTGATTGCTTTCAAATCCTTAACAAGGGGAGGCAGGTCTTCCAGGATGGTATCCCACACAATGTCGAGGTTGACGTCGAAGTAGCCATGAATCAGTCGGTTCCGCAAGCCCGTCATCTTTCGCCACGGAATGTGAGGAAACCGATCTCGAAAAGCAGGTGATACGCCGTTTGCGGCTTCTCCAATGATCTCTAAGAGGCGAACTAGAGAAAGGGAAAGCATCTCATCTGTATCTAGATCTTTTCTCGCTTTCCCCTTAACGAAGGAGACCGCTTTTTCGGCAGCGTCAAGGATGTGATGGAGGCAAGCAATGTCGTCACGCTGCATATTGCACCAAAGCTTCAGACAGGACCCGCTGTCTGAAATATCGGCCTAAATCCTCCGGTGTTCTTACATCCACCTTCCTTCCCTCAAGCATGGCTGAGAGTTCATCCTCCATGTCAAAGAGCCGGAAAAAACTGGGTGCTTTCCCAGGCTCGAATTCCACAAGAACATCGATGTCGCTGTTCGGCCCAAAGTCGTCCCGCAAGGCCGATCCGAAGAGCGAAAGCCTTCTGATATGATGGCGACGGCAGAAATCCGCTATCCTATCGTCCGGAATCTTAATTTTCAGTTGTTTGCTTCCCATAGCCAGTTCATCCACGTGTTCCTTGAGGCAACAGTTGTAAAGATACCCTGAAAGGATAGGGAAATGAGCGGCAGATGTCAAGATTACCGACAACCGACAATCGCTTACCCATTACTTCTGTGCCCAGAATTGTGCCAACTTCAGATGAGCACCAATGACACAAGGAGATTTTGTGTGACATCCGGTCGGAGAAGGCGGCGAAGGAAAAGCTCAGAAATTATGTCATTTTACGTCATTCAGGAGTCGATATAATCATTTGATATCATTATATTTTTGTGAATTCGACTCCCCCCGCCTCCACCATCCTTCGCTCGTTCACTTCGCTCGCGAGCTACGGATGGCAGGCCAGTAATAAAAAGGAACGAGCGAAGGATGGTGTCCTCCATAGCCTTGTGCGTAGGGGGACTCTGTGTCTTGTGGCACTGCTAAGCTCTTCACTAGCCGCCATGTATTACACCTACATCTTGGAAAGCGAAACAAATCCCGGCGAACGGTACCTCAAATCTGGATCCGGCCACGCCTTCGCCAATCGCCACCTGTGGCTTTAGCCAAGATTATCCCTATCAAAAGGCACGGGCAATTCAACCTCAGCCATGATGAAGACCTTCTTGCAGTGCCTCACACGTTGAGATAGTCTCTCAGTTTGCGAACTGCATCTCTGTGCTTCGTTCCTTCCATCTTCCCGATATTCAGGAGTTTCCACTTTACTGCGGGCAGGTTTTCGACTCCTTCCAGCCCAAGAAGGTTCCACTTGGGTGCCCCTTCTTTCACCGAGAGGAGGAAAAGCTTTTCCTCATGGGTAACCTCTTTTATCAGCGTTGAAACCAGGGTTTCCCTCGTCGCGCAAAGCTCCTCATAGCTCAAGTTCTCAGTTGCCATTTCCTTGAATTCCTTTTCGAAAACATCCCGTATGTCATTGAAGCCAGGGTTCAGGATCTCGATTATGGGTCTTGGGTGGCTTATGACATAGACGAGGAAAGCTTTTCTCGTTCTAAGGCTGACCCCCTCATTCCTTAACAGCCAATGGACATCGAAGAGATCCCTGGGATGCTGCCGATCGAGGGCCGCACAGATTTTCCCGGCGTACAGTTCTTCGGTGGAGAGGCATCGGCTCTGAAGCGACAGTTCGAAGATCTGTTCAGCACTCCTGCACAAGGTTCGCACTTCAGGGGGATACACAGAGCCCCTCATGACCAGATTTGGCTCTATCTTGACAGTGACTCCTTCTCGCTCCACAACCATACCCCTCAGAGCATTAGCGCCGTGGATTTTTCTCAAAGTCACCTTTGTACCTGGTATCCTCTTCTGGATTTCTCCAGAAATGCGCATCAAAGCATTACGGATATCATTCAGGGCGACGTCTCTTTCATTAACGGGAAGATACGTGAGGTCTATGTCCACTGACAGGCGCGGGAGATCCCGTACGAAGAAATTGATCGCCGTGCCTCCTTTCAAGGCGAATACCTCCTCTTTGTGAATCAAGGGCAAGATCCTAAGAAGGAACTCCGCCTGTTTGAAGAACACCGTGTCTTTCATCCGGAGACCTCTTTCAGATGATCCCTAGGAACTGTGATCCGGTATTTCTTCTCATACCTTCCGCCCGGAACCAGCATCCTCTTTCCTTTCCCCAAATAGACATGGGAAAGATCGAGCTGCGGTAGCCAGGGGTGCTCATGCTTTTCCGCCATGTAAAGGAAGAGTCGCTTCACTTTAACGGACCGGCATGAACCGAGTAATCTCTGAACTACCTCCGGTCTGAGACTGACAAGGCTCTCCAGGATCAGTGAAGCCTCCTCGAAAGTTATTTCTCTTGGGACCAGGTGAAGCATCTCCAGCGCAGCCCTTTCAGGGGAGGAGATCCTTATAGAGAAGTCCCTCTGAGTGTAGTCTGAAAAACTTTCTTGTAGGTTAGCAGGAAACAGATTTGTACGGGTCGTGACGATGTCAACCGCTAGAGGGGCTCTTCTGAACCATGTTGGCAAGACTTGGCCTAGCGGAGCATACAGGAATATCTTTTTCTGCTCGGATGGCAGGTAATGGGCATAGCCTTTCAATTCAAGGGATGTTTTCCCTCCTGCATGGACGTTGAGATTCAGCTGGGTTTGAAGCGCATAAACGGCGCCGGGCCATTCCACCTTATCCTCGCTGATCGTGTAAGCGCCTCTTCCAAAGGAGTCTATCCATCCACTGTTCTTGTATTTCACCAGAAGATCGTGTCCGAAGCCCAGGGTGTTCAGATAGGATGCAACTTTAACCGTGCCTTTGGGCCATTGGGTGATTAATCGGTTTATTTTAGTTTTT